>CALEYM010000812.1 GCA_937926185.1 uncultured Bacteroidota bacterium
ATCAGAAGGTATTGGTTATGCCTGTGGGTTTGCGCCTGATAATGACTCATCTATATTTTGATCACTTTCTCCCGCCGGCTTGTCCCGTCGTCAAAACGGATGTATAACCAATAAAGACCGCTTTTAAATGCCGACAGGTCGACGGGCGTGCTTTGCCCCGTCAATGCCTGTTCTGCCATCAGCCGCCCGCCCATATCGAAAACCTTTATTTGTCCGCCGGTTTCCGTATCGGTTGAAATCATTACCCGTCCCGCGGTCGGGTTTGGGGACAAAGACAGTGCAACCGGGGTATTTTTCGGATTGTCCACCCCGGCCTTAACCGGCAAACGGTCCCGATGGTTTTGGGGGTTCGCATTGATCCCGGCAGCATTCGATGGTTCTACCGCGAGCGGCAAGCTGCGGCCGCAGGCGGCTTCCACCTGTACCTGGGAGTTGCAACCGTTCTGGTTGTTTTCAAAATCGACCACCCCTCCATTGTCCAGGTAAGTGCAAATACCGGCCGTGGCGCACTGGCTAAGCGACGGATTATCAGAAATTTCAAAGAAAAGACCGACACTGCCCAGGCTGTTCATGCCATCGAGACTGTTCAAGACCGTATTCAACGAAATATTGAAATCGCCGCCGACCGAAGCCAGGCTGTTCAAACCGGTCAAATTGACCAGTACAGGGTTAGCTTCGATGGTGGCGCTGCCACCCACGGTAACGAGATTGTTGAACCCGTTCAGGCTCGTCAGCGCATTGTTGCCAAAGATGTCGAGATCGAAGCCGATGGAGGTAAGCGCATTGAAGCCCGTCAGGTTGTTGAGCAGCGGGTTTAGTTCGATTTCTACGCTACCGCCGATAGTGCCGAGCGCGTCAAAACCGGTCATGCCGGTTAAAGTATTATTCAGGCCAACCAGCAAATCTCCGCCGATGGAAGTCAGGGCATTGAACCCTCCTATTCCTTTTAGTGCGGGATTTTGTTCGATGCCCAAGCTTCCGCCGATGTAGGTCAGGCTGTTCAGGCCGTTCAGGTTGACCAGCGCATTGTTGCCGAAAACATCGAAATCGAGGCCAACCGAAGTCAGCGCGTTCAGGCCATTGAGGTTGGCGATCAATGGGCTCAGTTCAATTTCTACGCTACCGCCAATGGTTGCTACCGCGCTTAACCCGTTAAGATTGAGCAGGGCGTTGTTGGCGGAAATGGCCAGATCCGTTCCGATGGACGTGATATTTTGCAATCCGTTCAGGTTGGGCAGTAAAGGGTTCAGTTCAATTTCCAGGCCGCCGCCCACGGCAGTCAGTCCGGCAAGCGCCGCGATGCTGGTGAGCAAAGGATTCAGTTCTATGCCGAGGTCGCCATCAAGGGTGGTCAGGCTTTGAAGGCCGCTCAGGTTTTTCAACACGGCATTTTCCACGATACCGAGACCACCGATACCGATATGGGTAAGCAAGCCGAGGGCAGACAGGTTGGCCAATTTGGGGTTGAGTTCAAGTGCAAGTTCGCCGCCCACAAAAGTGAGGTTATTCAGACCGTTGAGATTGGCCAGACTGTTGTTGTTCATGATCAGCAAGTCACCTGGGACAGCGGTCAGTCCGTTCAGTCCGGAAAGATTGAGCAATAAGGGATTAAATGAAATTTCAATGCCGTCGCCCACGCTTGTCAATGCCGTCAGGGCCGAGATATTGGCCAGCGTGTTGTTTTGCGAAATAAAGAGTTCGCCCGCGACATTGTTGAGGGCTTGTAAACCGTTCAGACCGGCGAGTTGGGGATTATCGAGGATATCCAAACCGCCGCCAACTGTTTGCAGGGCATTTAGCCCGCTGAAGTTTTTCAACAGGGCATTTCCTTCCACGATCAGGTCGCCATTCAGTGTGGTGATCTTTTGCAAACCATTCAGGCTGGTAATTTTATCATTGTTGACGATCTCAATACCTGTCGCGTTGATCAGATTGCTCAAGCCGCTCAGGTTGCCCAGGGAGGGATTATTGGAAATGATCAGTTCATCCTCGACGGTGATTAGTTTTCTAAGCGGCGTCAGACTGGTAATATTGGAATTGGCGCCGCCGCCTATGGTCAGGCTTCCGGCAATGACGGTACAATTGGGATAAGTGGCGCCGAATTGGTTGACCTGTGCCTGGGTAGACAAGATAACGTCGCCGTTGGGGCATTGGCCGGATAAGGTTTGGATAAACGCCAGGCCGATAAAAAACATGGCAATGGGTAGATGCATTTTCATAGACGGAAAGACTTTAGATGATTGAACGATACGACAAACTTTACCCCGGCCGGCGGTATGATTTGTACGGCTCAAAAATGGATTTGGGCAGGCGGGAATTGCAAGTTTTGGTCGCTGAGCGGGCGCTAATAGGTTTCCAAAGGATAAAAGAACGCGCCGGACAGGATGGAGATTCCTGCACATGATCTCATACCGGCAACGTCAGGTAAGCGATTTCAGGCCGTACTGTCAGGCTTTGCAACCCCGTTTTTTATCGTTGATCAGAAAAATAGATATCGTCGGAGGGACGACCATTCCTGGCAAAATATTTATCCCTTCAGCATCCCCGTAACCAACCGGAACCACAGATAGGCCGCTGCCAGCAGGGCAAAATAGACCAGCGCCAGTCCGGGATTGTACACCGTGATCGCCACAAAAGCCGCCGCGGCAATGAGTAGCGCCGTCAGCGGAAACCAGGGGTACAGCGGCGCCCGGAAGGGTCGTTCCAGTTCCGGCTCCAATTGTCGTAGCCGGATCAGCGCCACCATGGAAATGATGTACAAGGTAAGCGCCCCAAAACAGGCGATGGTAATGATCTCGGCCGTTTTGCCCGTAAACAGGGCTACGACCCCCACCCCCATGTTGATGAGCAGCGCATTGGCAGGCGTCCGGAAACGGGGATGCACCTTGCCCAACAGGGCCGGCGCAAAACCCACCCGCCCAAACTCGAAGGTAGCCCGCCCTGCTGCCAGGATGATACCGTGAAAAGAGGCAACAAGGCCGAAAAGGCCGATAAACGCGACTATTTTATACCATACGCTGTCCGTACCCACCGTATGATCCATCGCCAGGGGCAAAGGCGAATCGGACGGTGCCGCTCCGGGGGCCGGATACACCACTACTTCCCAGCCGCCCACGCCAACCGAAGCGACAAAAGTGAGCACGCACAACACCACCAGCGTCAGGAGTGCCGAGCCGAAGCCAAACAGCACGTTTCGCTGCGGATGGACCGTTTCCTCGGCCACATTGGCTACCCCCTCGATAGCCAGGAAAAACCAGATGGCAAACGGCAGGGCGGCAAAAGCGCCCATCCAGCCGTTAGGCAGGGTGTTGCGCTCCAGGTTCTGCCATTCAAAAGCAGGCAGCGTGGCCCCGGCGAATAGGAGCAGCCCCAATACTGCTACTACCGTAACGGCCAGCTCAAACCAGGCCGCTGCCTGTACGCCGTAAATATTCAGGGCAGTAAACACAAAATAAGCCGATATGGCAATGGCCAGTACCGGTACCGAGGGCATCAGAATGTTCAGGTAAGCGCCGATAGCGAAGGCAATGGCCGGCGGGGCAAAAACAAACTCGATATTTTGCGCCATGCCGCCCAGAAAACCCCAGTGTTTGCCCAATGCCCGCACGGCATAGTCGAATGCGCCGCCTGCCTTGGGAATAGCGCAGGCCAACTCGGTGTAACTGAACGTAAACGTCACATACATCAGGGTGACGAAGCCGGTAGCCACCGCCAGTCCCAGGGTACCGCCTTTTTCCAGGCCCAGGTTCCAGCCGAAATACATGCCGGAAATAACATACCCAACACCAAGGCCCCACAAGAGAAGCGGGCCGAGGGTGCGGTCGAGTTGGGGCCCATTGGGCGGAGTGGATGCCATGCACAGGTTGATTTTTATAAGGGTAAATGTAGAACAGTTCAATTGTTTTTTCTCTGGTTCAAAAATCCCGATATCACTGTTTTGCCAGGTCTTCTCTTTTGTCTGTAAACGGTTCCAGCCGTTCCAGCACACCCCATTCAATGCCCGTTTTATTCAGATCAAAGTGCTGTATCAACAATCCGGCCCCGGATTTTACACTCATAACGTACCTACCCTTTGCCATACCAGCCATATTGAACAATTGGGCGAAGCCGTACTCCCCACCGACTTTTTCTTCGTAAACAACATCTCCGCCCGCAACATTCAGCCGGATACGGTAATCCTGTTGCTGCAAATTGGCTAAACGGAGTTGGACGGTTTCGTGATCGGTATTGTCAATTCTGGCGATCACGGCGCGCGCACTGTAACCGGTACGGAATAAAATGGCGGCGCCCGGATTGCCCGAAACAGAATGCGCGGCGAAAGCCATTGATCCGCCGTCGATGCGGAAAGATTGAATATATTGTCCTTTTGCATTCCCAACGTAGCAGTAATAATCGCCGTTGGGTATTGCGCTCAGGTTCAGGATTTTGGCGTACCTGTCGGCCTCGGTTACTAATTCGGAGAACCAGCATCTGCCGTCGAGGTCCAGGACGGCCACCCGGGTGCATTGATGTTGCAGATTCGCTATCTCCACTCCGATAGTTTTGGCGGCATCGCCTTTAGTGATATGTACGATCATACGATCGGCGGGGCGGGTGGCTGCTCCCGTGATCAGGGCAATGCCCGCGAGCAGCAATGCGATGAAGAAATTGGCTTGCGTTTTCATAATATTCCGGTTTGATCTGTGAGTGAATGAGTCTGCTGCAAGGGTTGCGCCCGGAAGCAGCGTTGCCACAAAAGTGCCTCCCGCAATCCGGCAATTGCGCGGACAAAGAAATCATACGCCTGGACATTCAGTTCATTCGATAGGACAAACTGTGCATGACCCGGAATAGTATTGTATTTACGGGGAAATGGATTGCTCCCGCCACGCCTGGGGCGTCAGCCCGAACTCCTGTTTGAACACCCGGCTGAAGTAGGCAGGGTCGTTGAATCCGCTGTCGAAGGCAACAGCGGTGATGCTGAGCGCCGGGTTTTGCAATAAAGATTTGGCCTTGTTCAACCGTACGTACCGGATGAATCGGGTGGCGGAAAGCCCGGTGAGCGCCGTCAGTTTCCGGTGTACCTGGGAATGACTCATCGCAATGCCCCGGCAGAGTTTATCGACGTCGAATTGGGGATCGTCCAGGTGCTCTTCGACAGCGGCCCGGATTTTTTTTACAAAGGCGTCTTCAAAACCGCTGAGTGAAGGAATGTCCTTCTGGATAACCGCCCCATCGGTCAATCCGGCTGCCGACAGGTAATGTTGCTGCATGAGGTGGCGGCCTTCCAGCAGTTTGCGCACCCGGAGTTGCAATTCTTCCTGGTGGAAAGGTTTGGCCAAATAAGCGTCGGCCCCTTGTTCCAAACCTTCCAGTTTCGAGGCCATATCCGCTTTTGCCGTGAGCAGCACCACGGGTATGTGGCTGGTGCGCAGGTCGTTCTTTAGTGTCCGGCACAATTCGAGGCCGTCCATGCGGGGCATCATCACGTCGCTGACAACGATATCCGGCACGGTTTCGGTGGCAATATCGAGCCCTTCCCGGCCGTCCTTGGCCATAGCCAGGCGATAGTCCGGCAGGCAGGAGGCGAGATATGCGATGACATCGGGGTTGTCTTCCACCAGTAGAACGAGCGGCGTAGTTTCCGAATGCGCCTGTTGGCCCGCGGAGGCAACGGCTTCCAGTGATCCGGTTTCCGGGCCCGCGGGAAAAAAATTATTTTCCCGGTTTGGCCACTGTGATATTTCCGTCGCGGATTCGGACCGCATTACAGGCAGTACCACCTCGAATTCCGTCCCCCAATCCGGGCGGCTTTTCACCCTGATCCGGCCGCCCATAAGTTTGACCAGTTCATTGGCGAGGGAAAGGCCGATTCCGGTTCCGCCCGCCGCTTCCCCCGGCGCGCCCTGATAAAAACGGTCGAAAATCCTGGGCAACTGTTCTTCCGGAATACCGATGCCGGTATCGCGCACCAGGATGGAGATGGTATTTTGAGACACTTTGGTGTCTGCGCTGTATGTACCGTTCAAACGAAGGTCAATATAAACATTTCCGCCTTCAGGCGTGAATTTCAGCGCGTTGGACAGCAAATTCGATAACACCTGTTGCATTTTTTCTTCGTCGAAATCCATTGTAAGCGAGTCCAGGCCAGTGAGGAAATGCATTTTTATCTTTTTGTTCTCCGCCGACGAATGAAAAGATTCGACGATATATTTAAGGTAAGCCACTATATCGCCCTGCACCGGGCGCAAGGTCAAATTGCCGCTTTCCAGTTTGGACAGGTCGAGCATCTGGTTGACGAGTTGGAGCAAACGCCGGGCGTTGCGCTGTACGGTTTTAAGCACCCCGCGTGTTTCTTCGTCCAGGGGTTTTTCCTGCAGCAGGCGTTCGGCAGGGCCGATCAGCAGGGTCAGCGGCGTGCGGAATTCATGGGTGATATTGGTGTACAGTTTGGTTTTGACTTTATCCAATTCCCGCAGACGGAGCGCTTCGGCGTGTTCCAGTTTTTGTTTTAACTGGAAACGATAAAAAGCGTACAAGCCGCCGGCAACGGTGAAGATGTAAAAAGCGTATGCCCACCAGCTTTGCCACCAGGGAGGGCAGACGATAACCGGCAAAGCCGTTTCCTGCATCCGGATGCCCATGCTGTTCGTTCCGCGAACCCGGAAAATGTATTTACCCGGCGGGACGTTGACGTAGGAAGCCTCTCCCTCGCGCAGATCGCTGCGCCATGCGCGGTCGTAATTTTCCAGTTTGAATTCCAGCCGGCTTAATGCCGGGTCGCCGTATTCAAAAGAGCTGACATGGAAAGCAAAAACGTTGCTGTCATGCGGCAACCTTAACCCGGGGCTTTCCCAAACCGGGCGACTCAAAAATGCCCCTTTCCCCGGTATCACCCGTTTACCCAAAACGGTCAGACCGGTGATACACGTCCGGACAAGAGACCGCGTAGCAGCTTGTTGAATTTCGCCGGGGTAAAAAGCGTAAAATCCACCGTAGCTGCCAAAAAGAATTTCGCCGTCCGGTCCGGTACAGGAACCGGTTATCCAGGGGCGATCATTGGGGTATGTTTGAATACCATGGTGCGCTGTATAGGTAAAAAAAGTCCCGGTTTCCGGATTCAGTTTGATGATACCGTCCTTGGCGAGCATCCAGATATTCCCGTCGTTCCCCGGCTGCATTTCCATGATCATGTTTGTGGGCAAGGCGCT
>CALEYM010000813.1 GCA_937926185.1 uncultured Bacteroidota bacterium
TTTGCCCGGGGGACTTCTTTTGCAGTCCTTTTTGTTGCCATTTTAATTGCCGGCTGTAAAAAAGAGCCGCAAACTGATCCCGGAAACATTCCTGCCGGTGAATTTTTCGGCGGCCTGTTACAGGACGAATCTTCGGGCAACATACCCCAGAATATTTCATTGGTTGGCAGCTCAAACCTGCCGTCGAGGGTCGATCTCACGCCTTTTTTGCCGCCGGTAGGCAATCAGGGAGCTTACGGAACATGCGTTGCCTGGAGTACCGGATATTACATCCGTACCGCCATGCAGGCCCTCCGTCATAACCTGAGCGCCAACCAACTGAAAGATCCCGCGAAACAATTCAGTCCGAAGGATTTGTTCTTGTCGGTACCACCTGAATACAAGGGTCAAAATTGCGATGGTTCCGTTTACGCCAGGGTCCTGCAACAATTGGTCGACCGCGGGGTAGCCACCCTATCGACGGCGCCCTACAATAACCTCGGCGATTGTTCCGACGTGCCGGCGGCAGCCTGGACAAGCGAGGCGAACCAGTATCGCATCGATTCTTACCGCGCCGTGCCGGCGGAAGTCGAGGCAATGAAAGCCGAACTGACCAAAGATCGCCCTATCATGCTCGTCGGACGTATCACCAAAGCATTCCAGGAATGGAAAGGAGACAAAATCATCACCGCTAACGATGTATTATACGGCCCGGTTATTTTCGAACATGCGCTTACTATCGTCGGGTATGATGATGGCAAACAGGCGTTCCGCGTTGTAAATTCCTGGGGAACAAATTGGGGTGATAATGGCTTCGCCTGGATAGATTACAATTTGATAACCAATCCAAATTTTACACCGGGCGGCGCCGTGCTCATCGACAAACCCGTCGCTGCCAACGAACCCACCACGCCGCCACCCGGCACCAGCAACCTCGCGGCTACGCTGTTGCGCGACGTGGACGACCCCGCGAGCGGCGACAATACGTTCCGGCAAATTGAATTCAACGTGGCGAACAATTCCAATCAGTCTATCCCGGCCTCCACAGACTGGAATATTTATTACCTGTATTACGACGCTTTCGATGCAAACCGCTACGGCATATTGCTGGACATGTATGTTTCAAACGACTACGGAAATTACGGCGAAACCGGGTACAACCCGAACGGGGCGGGTTCCTGGTACAGCCAATGGACAAATATTGATATGCCGGCCAACAGTAATTTATCCGAACAGATGTTCGGCCCCGGCAATTCCTATATTTACTGGCCTTATCAAATGCCCCGGGTGAACGGGTATTATTACCTCGTAATGATCGTAGACCCATACAATTCGACCGATGAATTCAATGAAAGCGATAATTTCTATTTTATGACCGGTAAAAACGGCGGACCGATCTGGTTCCAGGACGGCGTGATACAAGGCCTTCATTCCGGCGGCGCTGAAGACCGCGGTCAGGCGGATATTTGCCGCACCCCGGTCAATCCGGAGCACTCCAACGCCTACCGGCCAGAAGAAATCAAAGAATTTATCAAAAAATTAAGAGCCGAAGGAAAACTTCCGCGCCATGGAAAAAATATCAAAGGCCGTCCGGCGACTCCGGTAAAATAAATCCCTGATATCCCAGGCAGTGTATGATTTGTGAACAGTATAAAGGCAGCAGGCTTATGTTTCGTAAAGTGAAACATTAATCCTGTCATTGTAGTCTAATTAAACCGCCGGACGTAATGCCCGGCGGTTTGTTTTTTATGTCCACAAAACCCGATGTACAATGGCAACACGAATCGCCCTGTTTCGGTGGCTGCCCCTGCGTGCAGCTATTCTGTTTTCAGGCATTTACTGCCTGATGCCTGCCGTTGGTTTTGCCCAGCAAAAATCGCCCGGAACAGACAACGTTAAAAAAGCCTGGCAACTCCTGAAAGAAGCGGATGTGTTAATCACTGATTCGCTCGAATGGGACGCGCCGCTGGATATGATCCTTCAGGCCAATGCCCTGATGCAGGATAGCCGGGATTCCGCTTTCCGGGCGGAATCGGCTTTCGGCCAGGCGCGGTGCTTGCGGCGAAAAGGGATATACCCGCAAGCCCTCGATCTTATCAATATATCCATCGGGTATTGGCAAAAAGATGTTGCCCATCCTATGGACAGGATTGGGGATGCGCTGATCATTCGCGGTTTTTGTCTGAAAGAACTGAAACAAAACGACGATGCCTGGCAGTCACTCGAACAGGCATTGGCCGTCTTTCAAAATACCGTTGGGGAATACCATTTCAAAACGGCATCCGCATATAATGCCCTGGGGATTTTCAGGGAACAGGAATCCGATTGGGAGTCGGCGACACAGTATTACAAAAAGGCAATGGAGATAAATTCAAAAATCCCGGAAACGCTCAATACCTGTTATCCGTACAATAACCTTGCCCGCTACTACCAAGTCTTTCGGGATTTTCCGAATGCCGTCAAATATTACGGGATGGCTTTGACGATCCGTAAAAGGTTTTTACCCTGGGATCACCGCGACGTTTTTAACAACCTTCATTCACTGGCATACTGCCACTCGGAATCCGGTAATATTGAGCTGGCCATGCAACTGGAAGAAGAGGCGCTGCGGATCGCAAAAAGCCGGTTCGGCACAAACAGCCTGCCATACGCGAATATTTGCGCCGGCTTCGGATTTTTTAGCTGGTCGACAAACAAAAATCTGAACAGCGGCATAAAACGCACCGAAGAAGCGATCCGCATTTTCAATGCAATCGGATACGGAACATCGGGCGATTGCGGCCTGGCATACAGCAACCTGGCTTCCTGTTATTTTATGAAAGGAGAAAGGGAAAAGGCCCTGCTGTATCATCAAAAAGCCCTGCAGATCAGAACGCAGGTGTTTGGCGAAAATGACTGTAATAACACCGCGGTTTCGCTGCTCAATATTGCGAACTCTTTTAATTCCTTGAATGATTATGAAAAATCGCTCGAATACTATAAAAAAGTATTGGTCATCCGCCTCGAACACTGTGAAAAATACCACCCGAATACTGCCCTGGCCTACAACAATACCGGCAATTGCTACATGAGCCTCGATAGTTCAGCGGAAGCCCTGGAATATCTTTCCAAAAGTGTCGAACTCTACGCTTCCCCGCGGTTGAAAGGTCACTTCCAGACGTACAATCCATTGGAGAACCTGGGTTACTATTATTTTAAATACGGGGATTATACCACTGCCTTACATTATTTTAACAAAGCGCTGGCTGCCGCCAAACAATCTTATCCTTCCCAAAGCCCTGTTCTGGCCAGATTATACCTGTACGTAGTGACCGCTCAAACAGCCCGGCAGGATTTTGACGCTGCCCAACTATACCTCGATTCGGCAATGCTGGCCATCAATTACAACGGCGACATGGAGCAGGTAAATTCCAGATTTGAACTGATCAGTATCTGGAAGTCGCAGGCGGAGATCAGGCGCCGCCAGTATCTTGCATCGGGGGATATTTCATACTTGCCCGAATCCCGGTCTTTTTCAGAAAAGGCGCTGGATCTGATCTATTCCATTGCCGTCGACTATACCGAATCGTTGTCGAAAAGCGAGTTGATCCGGAAAAATTACAGTGGATTTGAAAACGCAATATGGGTTGAACATGAATTGGAACGACTGGAAGGCCGGCATTTGGAAAAGGCATTCGCATATACGGAGCGATCCAAATCTCTTGCACTGCATCAATCGCTCCGGGAAAATTCGGCGCTCAGTCAGGGCGGTATCCCCGATTCCCTGCTGGAATACGAACAGGATTTGCGCACTCAAACGGCATCCTGGAGCAGGAATTACCACGAAAAACTGCAGGCGGGTTTAGCGGAAACCGATACGGCCGTTTTGACTATCGACACCGTTTTATTGCATTTACAACAACGGTACGAACGATTCAGAAATCGCCTGGACCGGGAATATCCGGAATATGTAAATTTGAAAAACAGGGTCAATACCGTCAGCCTGGATTATGTGCGCGATTCCCTCTTAAAAAACGATGAGGCCTTACTGGAGTATTTTACCGGCGACAGCAGTATATTCCTGATCGTCGTACGCAGGGATACGGTAGTTTTACAGGAAATTAAAAGGGATTTTCCCCTCGACGATTGGATAAACCATTTTCGCCGGGGCATTTTTGGCTATTATACCGCGGACTATCCGAAACGCTCCGATTCCCTAAAAAATGAAACCCTGAACCTGTATCTCCAATATGCGTATCCTTTGTACCAAAAACTGATCGAACCTGTAAAACAATGGCTGCCCGGAAAACTGATCATTGCCCCCGACGGGCCTTTGGGTTATATCCCCTTCGATGCGCTCCTGACCGGTAATCCCGGAAATATCAATGATTTCAGATCTTACCCTTACCTGATCCATCAATATCAGATCAGCTATACCTATTCTGCCACATTGCTGGCGGAAATGCGGAATAAAAAACCGGCCGGGAAGCCGGGAAAGACGCTGGTCGCATTTGCGCCGTTCAGTACGAACGACACACTTGCCCTGACAGCGGCACAACTGACAACCCGGACGCCGGATGATCTTACTCCCTTGCCCTACACAAAGGCGGAAGTTGAAGCAATCAGTCAATCTTTCAGTGGCGATATCGCTACGGGAAATTTTGCAACCGCGGCGCGGTTTCGCGCCGCGGCAGATCAGTACCGGATCATTCATCTGGCCACGCATGCCGTTGCCGATAACCGCCCGGGTATAATCCCTTACCTGTCCTTTTCGGAAACGCCCGACAGCGCCGATAACGGGCGCTTGTATATCCAGGATATTTACAACCTGAAACTCAACGCCGACCTTGTCGTGTTATCCGCGTGCGAAACGGGTATCGGTAAGTTGCAGCGCGGGGAGGGCATCATCAGTCTGGCGCGGGCGTTTGCCTGTGCGGGCGCCGGCAGCATTGTGACCTCACTTTGGGCGGTAAACGACAAAAGCACCTCGGAACTGATGCGCAGATTTTACCGGGAATTGATCCTTGGCAAAGACAAGGATCAATCACTGCGGACTGCAAGAATAAGTTTGTTGCAGACTGCTTCCGTCCGGAACTGTCATCCATTTTTCTGGGCGGCATTCGTACCGGTCGGCGATATGAGGCCGCTGGAAACACGGTAATTATTTTCCTTTCAATGTTTTTTGCAAAGCGGCGGCGCGTTCGGAATAGAAACCCGGGGTAGATTGTAGCCCGGTCAGCAGCGTATCCAGTCGTTTTCGGGAAGCAGGTAGTTGCCGGATCATACAAAACACTTCGCACCATTGCGCGTCGAGTTTCCGGTCGGAAACCGGAAAGTCTCGAAAGGCCCGGAAATCAGCCTCCGCCTTGTCGTATTGTTCCAGGTGGTAGTAGGTATATCCGCGCAGATAGAGAAATTCTTCCAGTTGACTTTGCTCCGGTTTTTCCAACAACTTCAGTGCTTCCCGGTATCGGCCGGAGGTGTAAAGTCCGGCAGCCCGGGCATAGCGGCCGGAAATATCTGCCTGGTTGTCCGCGCCCATGAGCGCCTCGCTGAAATCCTCATCGATATAGGCGCTGTCGGCCAGTGCGATATAAAAGGCAGCGTTCCGGACGGCAATACTCTTTTGTCCGGCGGTTTGTGCGGAAGCAGTATCGCCCGCATCAACAGGATGCAGGGTGACCGACGGCATGGTGGTCGCAGTATCCTGTTCTGGCTTCGGTTGCGCGCCGGTTATAGCCGGTTGGGAGGGGTGGGCGTCAAACCAGTGAAAGAACAATCCGGCGCAGACAAGCACAATCAATGCGGCCGCTATACCGGCTGGGATCATCCACGCACGGTATGCAACAATTTTCCTCATCATGCCTGACCTGGCGGGTATTTTCGGCGTATTGCGCTCCTCCCGTTCCCATTCGGCGAATTGTTCCAGCAGGTACTCTTCCCGAAGCAGGCGGTTTAGCTGAACCTCGCTTTTCAAAGCCTCCAGCCGCCTGGCCAGGTCCGCATCGGACTGTAGCGCCTGTTCGAACGCCCCGCGGTCAGATTCGCTCATCCGGCCCTCCAGGTAATCTACCATGTCGTCGAATTCGTACAGCGGATTCATAATGACTTGAGTTCTGCCAGCAGATCGGGGCGCTCTGCGAGGTAAAGGTTTAATTTTTTTCTGCAATCCAGTACGGCCATTTTGGCCACGTCGGGGGTTTTGTAGTTCAGTTTTTCGGCGATTTCAGCCATCGAAAAATCGAAGCTGCGCAACTTTAGCAACTGCCGGCATTTTTCACCGAGCGCAGCCAAAACCCTGTCCAGCAAAGCTTTTCGGTGCTCTGCATTGAATTCCGTTTCCGGGTCGATGGAGGTTTCTGTTTCCGGGTTTTCTGCCGAACGTTCATGCATGGCTTGCCGGCGTTGATCCGAACGGCGTTTGGTATAGTATAACTGGGTGGCAATCTTAACAATATAGGTACTTATGCTGCTCAGCCGGGGATTGTATACCTGTTCCTGAACCTGATTATAAAATACGACCAGCGCATGGTTTAACGCCTCCCTGCCGTCGTCCGGATCACCGCCCAAACCCAAAATCTGTTTTCGGATACTGTTGATCAACTTTTGGCTTTGATACAGGTGTTTCAAAGCAGCATTGATCTTCGATGGAACCTTGCTGCTTAAAGCCTCCAGGACTTCTTCATCACGGGTAAAGACGGCCTTCATTTGTTATTGCTTACAGGCTGACAAAGGTAAGGTTTCGAAGGGGGGATTTTAATATGCCCAGGGCTCATTCCG
>CALEYM010000814.1 GCA_937926185.1 uncultured Bacteroidota bacterium
ATGGCTACCAGGCGGGCTTCCGGCAACTTTTGAGAGCCCACCAGCCAGTTTCCGCCCCTGATCACCTGGAGGAGTACCAACGAGATCAAAATATAGGCGAGCAGGTAGATTTTATCCATCAGCACCATGTAGCCAGTGTCGGGCAGGGCGTTGGAGTAAGTTTGCTGCAGAAACACGGCGGTCAGCAGTCCGCCGATGGGCAGGGATGAGCGGGTGTCGATATGAGAAGGGTGCAGGATGAGCGCGCCGATGCTAACGAACATAACCACAATAAGCGGCAACAGCATTTTCAACAGAAAATAGCTCAGCGGGCGGCCC
The DNA here is from genome assembly GCA_937926185.1 of uncultured Bacteroidota bacterium. Lineage (GTDB taxonomy): Bacteria > Bacteroidota > Bacteroidia > Chitinophagales > Saprospiraceae > M3007. Next base: position 319 of record CALEYM010000814.1, read on the forward strand.
AGTTCGATAATGAACGCGAGGTTGCTGTACCGCTGCGCGTTCTCCTCCGGATTGCCGAAATCGGTCTGGTAGTCGTGTATCCTGGACTCCAGGGCGCATCCCTTGGTATCCCAACCGACCAGTTGCAGGGTGTTGCGGATCGTCGCGCCTTTTGTGTCGGGAATATAGACAAGCGATTCGGCGTCGTGTTCAGGATTTTCAATTTGTATATCGAGCGCATGTTTATCGAGCGGGAAATTGCCGAGCAAAAAAGAATGGAAAAACCGGCCTTCCACCCGAAAGATACGGTAATTGGTGCCATCTTTCAGCAGGCTGTCCATCCCGTCGCCGGAAGGCGCGGAAGCCATGCTCCATTTTTCAATGGAATTGACAAACTCGATGTTCGTGGGGTCGATGTCGCCTTTCCACTTGAACCAGATATAAAAATCGGCGTAGAACGAATGTTCGTCCATATTCAGATCGTACAGGTTCATCAGGTAGATGCCCACTTTGACCTGTTGCGGCGCGGCGTGAAGCCAGGATGGAATAAAAAGCAGGAGAAAAAGCCCCAGGAAGCAAAAAGGTAAGGCAAGACGCATGACCGGTGTTTTCATTGTGGCCGAAAAATACAATCTTTTAAAATTTAAGGGTTTGTGTAAGTGGAAAAGATTTATGAGAACGTGGCGCTAAACCTGAAATAACATTAAATGCCCGGCGACCAATTCAAGCCCAGGCTCGGATAAGCAATCCCATACTGATCCCAACTTTTACCAGCGGTATAATACAATTGCGCCCCAACCGTCAGCGTCAGGTTTTGCCAGATACGGAACTCGCCGCCCACCATTGCCGGAATGTACCATTGCCAGGGCCGCTGCACGTAGTACTTGATAAAATCTACGTTATCAAAGGAGAAATTGCCGGTGAGCAGACCGGTTTCGGCATACAGCCCCCAACGCCCCGGCTTTTCCCGAAAAAAAGGCTGGATAAAATACCAGCGCCCCCAGGCCCCGGCCATATAAAACGACTGCGCTTCCGTTTCAAAATTGCGCGCCCGGATCAGATTGACCCGGATGCCGGCGTAGAGATGGCGCGTGAGGGATATGCCGGCCCGCTGTCCCCAGGATTGAGAAATTTCGTACCGGTTGTTCCTTTCGCCCTCCCAATCCCGGTCAATGCCGTAATTGATCCCGAGCAAAGCGCGTTCGGCAAAGTAGCCGGTTTTTTGAGCAATGGCCGGCACGGCCCACAGAAAAATGGCGGCAAGCAGGAAAACAGATTTACATTTCATGTTGTTCAAGTTATTTTTGACGTTAAAACCGGATGTTTGCAGGGTACTTACGCAACAAATATTCCTGACGATGAAGATATTCTTTACGGTTGTCTGTCTTCCCCTTTTTATTATAACCCTCCATGCACAGGATCGCATCACCGGTCGTGCCTGGGCTACCCGCAGCGAAGTGATCGCCCGCAACGGCATGGCCTGCGCCAGCCATCCGCTGGCCAGCCAAGTGGCCATCGATATCCTGAAAAAAGGCGGCACGGCCATCGACGCGGCCATCGCCGCCAACGCCTGTCTGGGCCTGATGGAACCCACCGGCTGCGGCATAGGCGGCGACCTGTTCGCCATCGTATGGGATGCCAAAACAAAAAAACTGTACGGCCTGAACGCCAGTGGTCGTAGCCCTAAAACGCTGACATTGAATTATTTTCAGGAAAAAGGCCTGAAATCCATTCCCGCTTACGGCCCTTTGCCGGTTTCGGTTCCCGGCGCCGTGGACGGCTGGTTTTCGCTGCATGGACGATTCGGACGCCTCTCCATGCGCGAGGTACTGCAGCCGGCTATCGACTACGCCGAACAAGGCTTCCCGGTAACTGAACTGGTGGCCTACTACCTGCAACTCAGCGCGCGGCGTTTTTCCGACCAGCCGAATTTTAAGGAAACCTGGATGCCCGGCGGCAAAGCGCCGGAAAAAGGCGACGTGTTCCGCAATCCCGCCCTGGCCAATACCTACCGCCTGCTGGCCGAAAAAGGACGGGACGAATTTTACAAGGGTAGTATTGCCCGCGTCATCGACCGGTTTTTCCGCGAACAAGATGGTTATTTGTCGTATGAAGACCTGGCCGCTCACCGGAGCGAATGGGTGGATCCCGTGGGCGTCAACTACCGCGGATATGATGTGTGGGAAATTCCGCCGAACGGGCAAGGTATGGCCGCCCTGCAAATGCTCAATATCCTGGAAGGTTTTGAGTTTAAACCGGAAGATTACGGCACCGCCAGGCATATCCACCTGTTTACGGAGGCCAAAAAACTGGCTTTCGAAGACCGGGCGAAATATTACGCCGACCCCGATTTCGTCAAAATACCCGTACAGGAACTGCTGAGCAAGGACTACGCTGCCCGCCGCCGCGCCCTTATCGACCCCAACCGCGCCGCGGCAAGCGTATCGGCCGGCGAACCATTTTCACAAAACACCATCTACCTTACCGTGGCCGACGCGGCCGGCAACATGATCAGCCTGATCCAAAGCAATTTCCGGGGCATGGGCAGCGGAATGGTTCCGCCCGGACTTGGGTTTATGCTCCAGGATCGCGGCGAATTGTTCAGCCTCGACCCCAAACACGCCAACGCGTACGCGCCCGGCAAACGCCCCTTCCATACAATCATTCCAGCCTTTGTGACCAAAGACGGCGAGCCCTTTGTCAGTTTCGGCGTCATGGGCGGCGATTACCAGCCCATCGGCCATACCCAGATCGTGATGGATTTAATCGATTTTAACATGAACCTCCAGGAAGCCGGCGACGCGCCGCGGCTCGACCACCAGGGCGGCAACAGCGACCCGACAGGCGAAGCGACAGGGCAGGGGAGTGGCCGGGGGGAGATATTGCTGGAACACGGTTTCGATTATGAAGTGATTCGCCAACTGATGCAAATGGGCCACAAAGTCGGTTATGGCCTTGGCGGCTACGGCGGCTATCAGGCGATCCTTTGGGATAAGGAGCGCAAAGTTTATTTCGGCGCCAGCGAAAGCCGGAAGGATGGGTGCGCAATTGGGTACTAGCCTTTAATTTACCGGTTCTCAACATAAGCCAGAATTTGGTCGATCTGCTCGTCGGACAGAGCTGAAAAATCATTCATTATAACCGGCCCCCATTTTTTCCAGAGTTCAACGGCGCGGGGGTGTTTTGCCCTGACCATCTGCTGCGAGTGCCGTATCCAGTTGTACAGGTCTTCGCGCGGGTAAGCGGCCCAGCGTTCTTCCACATCAACCAGGGCCGGGCCGGTGAGGTCGTCCACCATGTTTTTATTGTGGCAGGCAGCGCAGTTGGCTATAAAAAGTTCCTTTCCGGCCGTCGCTTCCGGGCTCATTGGCGCAGACATCGACTCGGTGCCGCAAAAGGGCACTCCATTTGCGCGCTCCAGTTTGGTATTTGACTCCCGGACGGCAATTAACCCGGCGAACAACAGCACAGCACCGAGCAGTGCCAGTAACGCATACAGTTGGGCTTTGAGTTGAAGCAGGCGGATATTGGCGTTTTCCATAAAAAGGGGTGTTTAATGCTCAATTTTTGTAACTATTTAGGTAGGGGCAGCGCCCTACCTAAATAGTTACAAATTTTTAATAAATACGCCTCATGGGAAAAATTAGTTTCTGCTTCCGACTATTGATAATCGGTACAAATTGACCTAAAACTCCTGTAACCGGTCGGATTCCAAAATATGTACGCCACTCAAATCCCGGTTAGCCATCTCGATCAGCGCGGCCGCGACTTTAGCGGCCTGGATACCCCGGTATTTTTTAGGGATTAAAAACCAAAAAGCCTGCGCCAATATGATCCCTACCTGCTCACCCAAACGAAATTCTTCCCGGTGGCCAAGTAAAAACGAGGGCCGCGCCGATACGAATGTTTTGAAGTGGAGCGCTAATGGGAGGATGACTTTTGGACAAATTTCGGATTTTACACAAAATTTTTCATCATTGCACAAAAATAGAATTCGTGTATACCCTTAGTTCCCTGCATATTTATCCGGTCAAGTCTCTTGCCGGCATATCACTTGACGTTGCCGCGGTGCAATCCCGCGGCCTGCAATACGACCGGCGCTGGATGCTGGTGGATGAGCAGGGTGTGTTTGTCACGCAGCGCGAACTGGCAGAACTCGCCTTGCTGGGCACGGCCATAGAGGCGCCGTTTCTGGTCGTTTTTTCCCGGAAAAACCCGGTAGTAAGGCTTAAGGTCCCTTTGGAAAACCCCTTGAATGAAATGGAAAAGATGGAAGTGCAGGTGTGGGATGACCGTTGTGAGGCATATCTGTTGCCCCCGCCGGTTAACCAGTGGTTTTCTGACGTACTCGGGCACGCTTTGCGCCTGGTTTTTATGCCGGAATCGACCCTTCGCCCGGTGGACCGGCGATTTGCCCCCGATGATCAATCTGTCAGTTTTGCCGACGGATTTCCATTCCTGCTGATCGGCCAGGCTTCGCTTGATGATCTGAACCGCCGTTTAGCGGACCCCTTGCCCATGAACCGCTTCCGGCCCAACTTTGTGGTTGAAGGCAGTACAGCATTCGAAGAAGACACCTGGGCAGATTTTACCATCGGAGCAGTTCATTTTCGCGGCGTAAAACCCTGTGGGCGTTGTATAATTACCACTACCGACCAAGACACTGCTCAACGCGCCGCCGAACCGCTGAAGACGCTGGCGACATTCCGGCAACAAAATCATAAAATCCTGTTCGGACAAAATGTTATTTTAGCGGGCGATAACGAAGGCGTGGAAATCAGGGTGGGCGATCCGGTCGTGGTTATGCGTTAATCGTTTTGTCCAACCGTTAAAACATGCTATCATGAAATCAATATGAAAAACAACCACCTTCTTTTGTTTGTCCTTCTTGCCGCCTGGATATTGCCATCCTGCGCCAATTATAAATTGCGTTACACCCGGTCGGAAAAAAACTGGGCTGAAAAACAGCCGGATTCCACGTTGAAACGCGTACATACCATCTATCTGGTTGGCGACACGGGTTATGTGCCGGAATCCGGGATTAATCCGGTGCTGGCTTATTTGAAATCACACCTTCCGTCTGTCGACAGGAATGCCACGGTGCTGTTCCTCGGTGATAACATATATCCAAAAGGAATGCCCGAGAAACGGAGCGGGGAGAAGCGGGAATCCGCTGAAAAAAGCATCGAGGCACAAATGGAGGCGCTGGCCGGGTTCAAAGGCGAGGTCATTTTTATTGCCGGCAATCACGATTGGGCCAGCGGTCTGGCCGGCCGGCGGCGGCAGGAGCAGTACGTAGAAGAATATCTGAACGCAAAAAAAGGTATTCAGGACAACGAGTCGAACGAATGGAAAAACTATTATTTGCCCGATAACGGGTGCCCCGGCCCCGAAGTCCTGGAAATCAACGACGACCTGGTACTGGTGTTGATCGACTCTCAATGGTGGCTGGCCGACTGGGATGCCGAACCCGGCATGCATGAAGGCTGCGAGATAAAAAGCCGGGGGCATTTTGCTTTTATCATCGAAAATGTGCTGCGCAAAAACCGAAGCAAAAATGTGGTGGTTGCCTTGCATCACCCCCCCTATACAAACGGGCCACATGGCGGGAAATTCAATTTCAAACAACATTTGTTTCCCCTGACCGAGTTGAAACCGAATCTGTATATCCCGCTGCCGGTCTTAGGCTCGCTGGCGGCGTTTACGCGGGCATACATCGGCAGCCGGCAGGATATGGCCAATGGCGAATATAAATCCCTGATGCACGCCATACTGAAAGGCGCTAAAAAGAACGGCTCCTACATTTTTGTATCCGGACACGAACATGCGCTGCAATACCTTGAAAATGACGAACAATATTTCATTGTAAGCGGCTCGGGGTCTAAAGTAAGTCCCGCGGCCCTGGGCAAAGGCGCTAAATTTGCCTACGGCGCGCCCGGCTATTCGACGCTCGAATTTTATGAAAACGGCGAGGCCTGGGTGCGTTTCTGGACACCCGACGCCGAGGGTAAAACAGCGCGGGAGGTTTACCGCGGAAAAATGAAAGGAACACTGGCGCCCTCCGAAACCCCTGAGTCTATCGATTTTTCCGAATATGCCGGGATGCCCGACACATTGGAAAAATATGTGATCAAAGACCGGGTGAAACCGGTAGGCTCCTTTCATAAATTTCTGTTGGGCAATCACTACCGGGATGTGTATATCGGTACTTACCGTTTTCCCGTGCTCGACCTTGCCAACTTCCGGGGCGGCCTGAAACCCACCAAACAAGGCGGCGGCAACCAGACCAATTCCCTGCGGCTGGAAGATGCGCAGGGGCACGAATACGTGCTGCGCGATCTGACCAAAGACGTTTCCCGTTTGTTGCCCTTCCCCCTCAATAAAATGACCGCTGCGCGCGACATTGCCATCGACAATTTTTTGTCTACCCATCCTTTTGCCCCGCTGGCTATTCCCATCCTGGCAGAAGCAGTGCAGGTGCATCACAGCAATCCGGTAATCTGTTACGTACCTAAACAACCCGCGCTCGGAGATTTCAACGACGAATTTGGCGGCAGCGTTTACCTCTTTGAAGAACGCCCTGCCGGCGACTGGACCGGTACCGGGGTCTTCGGCAATTCGGAAAAGATCATCAGCACGCCCGACCTGGTGGAAAAAACGCTGAAAAACAACAACCATAAAATTGACCAGCGCTGGGCAGCTCGCAGCCGGTTGTTCGATCTGCTCATCGGCGATTGGGACCGGCACGACGACCAGTGGCGCTGGGCCCGCTTTGAAGACGGCAAGCGCCGGTACTACCGGCCCGTTCCCCGCGACCGCGACCAGGCTTTTTCGAAATACGACGGACTTATTGTACAGCTGGCCCGGCAAACCATGCCCTTCCTCCGCCAGTTGCGCGTGTACGGCCCTGCCGTTACCAATATGAAATGGAGTACCTGGAGCGCCCGTTTTTTCGACGAGGCTTTCCTCAACGAAATGACCTGGGCAGACTGGGAAAACGAGGCGCTGTTTATCAAAAACAACCTGACCGACAGCATTATCGACGCCGCTTTTGCCGTATGGCCACAACGGGTACAGGAGCTGACTGCAGGGCAGATCAAAACCTACCTCAAACAACGCCGCGACGACATGGTCGATATAGCCCGCCGCCGCTATTTGCTTTTGGCGAAAGAAGTGGACGTATACGGAACCGACGAACGGGAATTGTTCGAGATCGACCGGGAGAATTACAAACAGGTGCGGGTGCGTGTTTTTGAATTGTCGAAAAAAGGCGAAAAAAAAGAAAAATTGTATGATCGCGTATTCGAATGCGGGGTTACGCAGGTGATCAATGTCTATGGCATTGGTGGCGACGACGAGTTCAGGGTGTCGGGTGAAGTCAATCGAAGTATTTTGGTACGGCTCATTGGCGGTCAGGGCAAAGATGTCTTTATTGACAGTTCAAAGGTCATCGGCTCGCCAAAAATGACGCATATCTATGACGATAAGGGTGAGAATATAATCCAGGGCGGCATTGAATCGCGCGATGCCCGTACCCGGCGCCAGATTTATAACCTGTATGATCATCGCGCGGCACACTACGAATATGATTACCTGGTGCCGTTGCCTGTTATAGCCCGGAACCCCGACGATGGGGTGGCCATTGGATTTAACCTGACGCACACGACTTACAGGTTCAAAAAAGACCCTTTCAACGCGCAACATAATATTGCCGGTAGTTTTGCCTTCGCCACGCAATCCTGGTTCCTGCGATACAACGGCGATTTTATGAATACATTCGGGAAATGGGATTTTTTACTGGAGACACAATTTTCAGGCCCGTCTTATGCCTTCAATTATTTCGGTTTTGGAAATGATGCAAAAGCGGATTTTGAAAAAAACGAAATAAATTTTTACCGTGTTCGACAAAGTATGCTGCGTTTGTTTCCGGCCATTAAAAAAAGATTTGCCGGCGGAAACGGCCAGTTTTTTATCGGCCCCTGGTTCGAGATGCGAAAATTGGAAGCCACTGAAGGGCGTTTTATCGTGAGCGATGATGCCGGCCTGGGCCCCGCCGATTTTGACCGCCAATATTTCGGCGGAGCCCGCATAGGCCTCAGATTCAATAGTTTGGATAATTGGCTCAACCCGCACAAAGGATTGATCTTTAACACAACGCTGGGGTACCTGAATGACTTCCTGGCGGATCGCTACAGCTTTGCCAACCTGTCCGCGGAACTGTCCTATTACCGGCCACTTGAACGGGAGGAAGCCCTGGTGCTCGTCGTTCGAACAGGGGTGCAACACAATATTGGCGAGAATTTTGCATTTTATCACAGTGCAAATTTAGGCGGACGCGAATCCCTGCGCGGGTACCGGGCGGAAAGGTTCTACGGAAAGACTGCTTTTTGGCAAAATTTCGACCTCCGGGCGCGGCTGCTGAGTACCTATAACCGTATCCTGCCCTTTACCATGGGCGCTTTTTGTGGCTTCGACCACGGACGGGTTTGGGTTGACGACGATTCCTCCGAAGATTGGAAATTTGATTACGGTGGCGGGCTTTGGCTGTCGCCGCTCGATGGCCTTACGTTTTATTTCGGCGTTTTTCAGCCGCGGCAAAACGACGAGGATGGGCCCCGTTTCTTTTTCCGCCTGGGCGCCGGGTTTTAATTTTTTTAAAATAAAGGATCAACAAGATCGCCATGAATTTTCTGTTGAAATTTGTAATCCTGAGCCTGCATGTTTTTATTTCACACGGCCTGTTGCATGGTCAGGTAAAACCGGATTATTTCCCGGAAGACGTGGACTCCAATGCCGGGAATGCGGAGATCCGTTGCTTTTGTAAACCGGGAGTGCGGGATAAATCGCGTTCCAAAGGACTGGAAATTTCTTATGGCATTGTCGGCAAAGGGCATTACCAACCGGAAGAAAAGCACTTTGCTCCGCCGTTCAGCGCCTACACGCGATGGCAAAACCTGGAGGTCGACCTTAAGGCGCCTATAATTAACCGGCCGGGTTGGAAGGCGCTGGTTGGGTATCGCTATATTGCCGAATCGGCGCGTTTCAGGGCATTCGGCGCCGATTACCGGGAAACGTTTGTAACCCTGGATCAAAAACGCCTGAAAAGCAACACGCTTAGTCTGTTGTTGTCGAAAATAATTGATGAAAAGCACTATGTTATCCTGCGTTTGCGCAATTCTGCCAACGGCAATTATTCCGGGCTGCAGCTCTTCAATCCCCGGTACAATATTCTGAAGGCCGCGGCGATGTTCGGGGTAAAACGGCACGAAGATTTTGAATGGGGTATTGGCCTGAATTATTCCAGCGGCTTCCGGAATCGCTTTACCTTGTTGCCATTCCTGCTTTATAACCGCAATTTTAACCGGAAATGGGGAATAGAATCCGCATTCCCGGCCTTTGTTTTTGTCCGGCACAATCTTACGCCGCTGACAATTGCGCTGGCAGGCGTTGAATACAGCAGCCATTCCTACCGTTTGGCGGTAGATGCCGGGCAACCAGCGGTATTTGATTATGCCTATAATCATTCCGAAATCCTTGCGTCCGTTCGTTTGGAACGACAAATCGTGCCCTGGATATGGACACAGATCAAAGTGGGTTATCAATACAACCTGAGCAGTGATTTTGAAGCGAAAAACAGCATCAGCCCGGCATTCCAGGTAGAGCCAACCAATGCGCCGTTTCTAAACATCAGCCTGTTTTTATCGCCCCCGGATAAAATGATAAAATAGGTCGCCGGCCATCGCCATGAAAAATTTAACGCGAACGGTCTGGATATTATCCTTAGTCAGCCTGTTCACCGATATGGCCAGTGAAATGTTGTATCCGGTGATGCCCGTTTATCTGAAAAGTGTCGGTTTTTCCATCGCGCTGATCGGCATACTGGAGGGCGTGGCGGAAGCAACCGCCGGATTGAGTAAGGGGTATTTTGGCGCGGTTTCCGACCGTGCCGGCAAACGGGTACCCTTTGTCCAGGCCGGCTATGCGCTAAGCGCCATTTCAAAACCGATGATGGCGCTTTTCGTTTTTCCGGTTTGGATTTTTCTGGCCCGCACCATCGACCGGCTTGGCAAAGGCATCCGGACGGGCGCCCGGGATGCGCTCTTGTCGGAGGAGGCAACGCCCGAAACCAAGGGCAGCGTATTCGGCTTCCATCGTTCCATGGACACCTTCGGCGCCGTTTTAGGGCCCCTGCTGGCCTTGTTATATTTATGTTTTTATCCCAATGACTATAAAACACTCTTCTTCCTCGCTTTTATTCCAGGTTTTCTGGCCATATTGTCTTCTTTATATCTTAAAGATAAAAAAGCGGTTAACATAGCCCAAAAACAGCGCCCGTCGTTTTTTTCTTTTATCACTTATTGGAAAACCAGCCCTGTTTTATACCGGAGGTTAGTAGCGGGCTTGTTGGCCTTCGCTTTGTTTAACAGTTCCGACATTTTTCTGTTACTAAAGGCAAAAGAGACCGGCCTGGGAGATACGACGGTGATCGGTATCTATATTTTTTACAATCTTGTTTATGCTTTGACTGCATACCCCCTGGGTATCATGGCCGATAGAATCGGATTGAAACGGATGTTCATAGCCGGTCTTTCCGTTTTTGCCCTGGTATACATCGGGATGAGCTTTGTCAATAATTTGTACGCCCTGATGTTATTCTTCCTGCTGTATGGGGTTTATGCGGCCGCAACCGAGGGAATCTCAAAAGCGTGGATCAGTAATATTACGAAAAAGCAGGATACGGCTACAGCCATCGGCACGTATTCCGGTTTCCAAAGTGTTTGTGCTATGCTGGCCAGCGCGCTGACCGGATTGATCTGGCATGCCTGTGGAGCGGGCGTTGCGCTGCAGGTGACTGGTTTTGCAACGGCTATTACTGTCCTGTATCTTGCATTTTTCGTAAAATCAAGCCATTCGCAGGCGTAAACAAGGTGAATACCCTTGTCGTTTTACCACCAGACGGTTATTTTTGCCAGACCTTGTCCTTGCTTTATTATCCCCCGCGCCGACAAGGTTTATAAACATTTAAAACCGGAATAAACGTGAAGACCAAGCTTGCATTTTCTCTGATACTCCTGGGATTTGTTTTTCTGACCGATTATATTTATTTCCGTTTACACTTTGCCTTTGGAGACAAAATGTTTGTTGACCTGGCATATTTCTTTTCGATAACCTGCTTTATTTTTATTATTTTCTCAAATTTTCTCTATAAAACTTGTTTGTCTTTTCGCG
>CALEYM010000815.1 GCA_937926185.1 uncultured Bacteroidota bacterium
GTTTTTAAAACCTGGAAAGTCTAAAACCGCGACGCAATCAAAACAATATTTCGCTTGCGGCTGTCTCATAAGTCGGAATAAAAAGCAATGCGAAAATTTTTGCTAAATTTTAGCAATGAGAGTCGAGCGTGAGATATCGGAAATTTGAAAAATTTCCGATATCTTGGCACGATTCCAAATATAGTTTGGGTCTAATTTTCAGAAAAGCAAAAACTTTGACTTATGAGACAGCCCTATCTGAACCCGAAAATGTCCAGTAGTGTGGTACAAACTTATTCGTAAAGATAAGGTTCCTTTTCGTTGATCATCTTCCTGATGTTCTCCAGTACCTTTTCCATATAGATTTTCCAAAATACTTTGGCAAACAGCCAGTTCAAAGGATACAGCAAAGCATTGTCTGTGTGCAAAGTGTAAGTATATTCGACTAAAATTTTGCCGGGTTCAAGTTCAGTCGTTTGCCATTCGCCTGTAAATTTATAGAAACCCAACATCCAGGATTGGAAATCGCTGACCTCAATTTTCCAATATTTATTTTCGACGCGCTCGAGTACTTTATCAACGGACGCGAAGCCTCCTTTTTGCGTCCATGATTTTGCCACGAACACCTTTTTACTGAAACCGGGTTTACCCCAGTGTTCATCCCCGGTACAGTGGGTTACTCTGGGCATCATTCCGAACCCGGTGTGCACTTTGGACACGTCGCACAGCATAGGTGTTTTGAACGCCCTTTCCAGGGAGCAATAATAAACGGTGGATAACTTTACATTTAATACCATATCGTTTTATATCAGGAAAGCCAGAAAAAGCAGGCTGCCTTCTCTTTCACCAAGGCGGTTGAATCGTTTGTACATAGTGGAATCGATGCGAAAGTTGGGGTAAAGGTAGGGGAATTCAGCATCACTCGCCCCCAATCGCCCCCAGCACATCCACAATCAAGTCTTCCACGCTCCAGTTCGGCGTATTCGTGGCCCCGAACCGCGCGATCATCAGGTCTTTGGACGGGATGACGACGATCCATTGCTCCTGGTAGCCCTCGAAAATGAAGGTATCTTCCGGGAGCCGGGGCAGGAAACGTTCGGAGCTGCCTTTGCGACCGGCGTTGAGCCAGATATGGGCGCCGTATTCGCCTATATGCGCGTGCGGGGTGGGGGAGAGGGAGTAATCCACCCAGCCCGGCGGCAGGAGTTGTTCGCCGTTCCAGCGGCCTTTTTGTTTGTACAGCAATGCAAAACGCAGCCAGTCTTTGGGCGTGGCGTAGAAATAACTTGATCCCACGTAGGCGCCGTTTTCGCCGTGTTCAAAAACGGCGGAGCGTATGCCGAGTTTGTCGAAGAATTGTTCGTGGGCCCAGGTGTCGAGCGCGCGCAGGGAGCCGCCGGTTTTTTCCAATAAAATTTTGGCCAGGATATTGGTGGTGCCGCTGGAGTAAGCCCAGATTGAATCCGGCCCGGCGAGGGCCTTTTTCCCGGCGGCGTAGGCGCCCATGTCACCCGATTCGTACAGCATTTCAACGGCGTCGGCAAAGGGAGCGTAGCGTTCGTCGAAGGCCAGGCCGCTTTCCATACGCAACAGTTGATCGATGGTGATGGCTCGGCGTTCGTCGTTTTGCCAGGCGGGCAGTCCGGCGGGGGCGTAGATATTCAGCCCGTGGGTTTGCGCCAGGCGGCCGAACAGCGCGCTGGTCACGCTTTTCGACGCCGACCACGACAGCAGCGGCGTACTGTCGGTGATGCCCGGGCGGTATTGCTCGGCGATGATGCGGTCTTTGTAGGCCACCACGATGGCGAAGGTGTTGATCTTGTCGCCGGGTTCGGTGGCAGTTTCCCGGAATTCCCGCGCGATGCGCCGGTTCAACGCGGCGGTGTCGACATTGGCCGGAATGACAGCCCGGTCGAAGCGGTTGCCGATGGGCCAGACGGTATCTTGTAGGGCCGGATCGTCGATATCCAGGCCGGCCGCCTGTTGCTTGAGTTCTTCGGCGCTTTTATGCACGAGCAGGGTGCAGCCGCAACCGGGGCGGTACACGGCGGTGGAGGGCCGCAAAAAGCCGAACAGGTTGGCCGTTACCTGCTTGCGTTCGTAATCTACCTCGTACTGCACGAAACCGAATACCGGATTGATTGGCTCGATGAATTGTTCCATAGCCTCCCCGGCGTCCTGACCGGAGGTGAATACATGGGAGCACAGGTATTTGGCCGAGTAGCCGGCGGCGACGGGGGAAGTGTTGTACAGGTACCAGGCGGCCCCGGAGAGCAGCAGGAGCAGGAAGAGGGTGGCGTATTTCAGTGTTTTTTTCATGTAAATCAAATGCTGCAAGGCAGGATGTTTAATAGCGACTGACAAACCTAAAAAGAAAATCTAAAGACGCCCAACATGCTAAGTCCGGGGGGGAATTAGGGAGACGTCTTCTGAATTCTGCCAATAGGGAATTTAATCGTCTGATTTCAACGCCATTTACTTGTTTCCAA
>CALEYM010000816.1 GCA_937926185.1 uncultured Bacteroidota bacterium
AAAAAGGCATTTCCATACCCGAAAGAATGATCGTTTGTGCCAATGAAATTACTGACAAGTGTGTTTTCGGTTAATATTTTGCCATCTACAATCCACGAGGTTTGATATTTGACCCGTTCGAGGTTTATTTGAGTCAGTGGTATAATTTTTACGCGATTGCCTAACCTTTTTCTTTTTATTGATACTTTCAGGTAGGCATTTGTCAACCGTTCCTGTTTAAAGTCTAATTCGGCGCTATACCAGATACCTTCAATATTTAAATTTAAGTTATTGCTTGCCTTGACATATTCGGACCGCTGCTTTATTAAGTAGGTAATACCAGAAATACCGGCGATTATTACCCCTATTATTATATCGAGGAGGTCAAGATCCATAATATTTACAGTTTTTTACAAAATTTTATAGATAAAAATTTACCGTCCAAACTCATCATAATACCGTTCCGCGTGCTGCTCATACCTTTTCAGCAGATCAATATTTTGTTTCTCAATAGCAGTTAGTTGATCGCGGATGTCTACGGACACAGGCATGTACCAATCCACGTAAGTGTCGAACACATAGCGCATACGCCGGTTTTTGAACGAATAGCCGTGTCGGGCGTAAATGGCGTTCCGGATCACTTCCAGGTCCGATTTGTACAGGTTTTCCACCTCCTCTTTTTTCAGCAGCCGGGCGGAGGCGTTGTATTTGGTCACGTCTTCGGTCAGAAATTCAGCTTTGCCGGTTTTTTCGTCGTAGCTGTTGTAGAGGTCGGCCCAGCCGGTTTCTTCGGGCAGTTCCAGATTGGGGTCGTAGCGGAACTGGCGGCGTTCCAGGGTATATTGCCGTTCCGAAACGCCCAGTTTTTTATTCGCTTTCCAGGTTCCCTTTACCGTTTTTCCGCCGGCGTCGATGGTCATGGCAAATTGCCCGTCGTATTGGTCGTCTCCCGGTTCTTTTCCTTGGGCGACGAATTGATCGCCTTGTTTGCGCAGTGTACCTGTGAACGGTCTGAAATTGCCGGCCACCACACTGTGGCCGTATAACTGATCGCCGGCGATCGAGTCGAGGAATACGGTGATCTTGTTGCTCCAGGAAATGTTCTGGTTGGCGTCGTAGGTTTTGGCCTCAAAGAGGCCCACGTAACTGCCCAGGATCGGGTGCGCCGCTTTGGCCGGCGTTTCCGTGGCGCCTTCGCCGGGTTCGGCAGGGGTTGCGGTTTGCGGCGTTTCGGCAGGGGGTGGGGTGGGGGGCTTGTTGTTGCCACAGCCCCAGAGCAGCATGACGAACAGGACAGGAAGGAATGTCTTCATGGTATCTTTTTTATCTGGTGGAAAATGTAGATTTCAACAACGGCCAGGTTCAACACCCAGCCCAGCCAGGCTACCCAGCGGTACACATCCATCGGATGGGGCTGAAAAAGTGCGACCAGCACGTATTTCCAGGCCCGCAGGGTGATGGCGGACAGCGCCAGGGCAAAACTACGCAACATCCAGCGGCGGTGTGCAGCCCAGCGTTTTTGCCGTGCGCGTTGCCAGGCCATCGCCGTAAAAACAATCCAGAGTACAGCCAGCAGGCAAAACGCCAGCCGCGACGACCAGCCGCCGTTGGCGTGCATGCCGATGACCAACCCCGTGGGCCCTGCCGCCAGCAGCACGGTTCCGACGTACAGATAACCCATTCGCCGGTGCAACAAGGGGAATTTTCGCCGCAGGCGATTGGAAAACTGCGTAAATCCCGCCGGCAAAGCCAAAATTGCGGTGTAGGCATGTACAAAAAACGCCGGCAGATAGTACCAGTAGTGCGCCACATCCTGTTTGATGCGCAGGAAAGCCACGTCGTTTTGCAGGGGAATGTATTGCAGGGTGATCTCCAGCATCAGGTAGCAGAAAAAGGCGTAAATGAGCCACCAGAAGGCAGGCAGAAAAAAAGATGCCGGTTGTTTAACAGTTTGATTGAACATAATTATGCTGGCACGGGATGGTGCATCCCGATTTCCCGTTCAATGCAATTTTTAAGATCGGCTAATCGCTTCCTGACATTGGAAAGCAGGATACGGTATAAAACAGGACTGATCAAACTGAAAGGAAATCTCAGCGACCAGGAATAGGTAAAGGTGACCAGCGTGCCGGAATTTTCAGCGGCATCAAATTTCCAGGAACCCGCAAAGGTATTGAACATAAAAGGCCCTTTGGTCATTTTTACCGCGGTGACGTTCGGGCGGTTAAAGGAAACGTACTGTGTTTCCATACCCAGTCCGTGTTTGGATACGCACCAGGCTTTAACCCCGGAAGCGGCTTTATCAGCCCCCTGGAGTTGCGCAATTCTTAAAAAAGTGTCCCAGGACAACCTTTTGCCGTAGTCCTGCGTATAATCGAACACCTGTTCCGGTGTCGCGGCAATCTGAATGGATGCGGTTATTTTCGATAGCATGTCTAAACCCTCTAAACCCTCTAAACCCTCATAAACCCTCATAAACCCTCATAAAC
>CALEYM010000817.1 GCA_937926185.1 uncultured Bacteroidota bacterium
TTTAGAGTTTCCAAGTTTTAAAAACTTGGAATGTCTGCATGATAACGAATAATATTTCTCTGATTTTCAACAGCCACCTCACGTAACGACTTTTTGCGCAACCCCAGTCTGCGCAATAAACGCTCAATACACCGGCGCCACTTTCATCTGGTACAGCATAAACGACAGCATGTCGGACGCTTCTTCCAACAGTTTTGCGGTGGGTTTGCCGGCGCCGTGTCCGGCGCTGGTTTCGATGCGGATCAGGGCCGGGTTTTCGCCCTGCTGGTGTTCCTGGAGCGCGGCGGCAAATTTGAAGGAGTGGGCCGGCACCACGCGGTCGTCGTGGTCGGCGGTAGTGATCATGGTAGCGGGATAGGCCGTTTTGCGGATGTTGTGCAAGGGAGAGTATTTGATCAGACAATCAAATTCTTCCTGCTTGTCGCTGCGGCCATAGTCCACGGCCCAGGCATAACCGATGGTAAACTGGTGGTAGCGCAGCATGTCGAGTACGCCCACCCGGGGGAAACACACGCCGAACAGCTCGGGCCGCTGTGTCATGCAGGCGCCCACGAGCAGGCCGCCGTTGGAACCGCCCTCGATGGCCAGACGCGCCGGCGAGGTGTATTTTTTCTCCACCAGGTATTCGGCCGCGGCGATGAAGTCGTCGAACACGTTTTGTTTCTGGCACTTGGTGCCGGCTTTGTGCCATTTTTCGCCGAATTCGCCGCCGCCCCGGATGTTCGCCACCGCGAATATACCGTTGTTTTCAAGCAAAGCGGCTTTCGAGGCCGAAAAGGCGGGCGTCACCGAAATATTGAAGCCGCCGTACCCGTACAGCAGCGCGGGGTTCTGACCGTCGAACACGATGTTCTTTTTGCGGGTGATGAACATGGGTACTTTCGTGCCGTCTTTACTGTCAAACCAAACCTGTTCGGTGACGTAGGCGTCGGAAACAAAATCCAGTTTGGGCGCTTTGAAAACGCTGGTAGCCAACGTGTTCATATCGAGGGCGTAAATGGTGGCGGGGCGCAGGAACGACTGGAAGGAGAAAAACGCCTGGTTTTCATCTTTTTTCCCCTGCACGTTCACCACGGTGCCGATTTCGGGCAGTTTGACCTCCTGCAGCAGCAGACCTTCGAGGGTGTACACGCGCAGCGCGCTGGAGGCGTTGTGCAGATAGGAGCAAACGATTTTGCCCCCGCACACGGCGGCGCTTTGCAGCACGTCGCTGCTGTCTTCCGGGATCACGGTGCGCCAGTGGGTTTCGCCCGGTTGGGCCGAGTTCACCAGGATCAGGCGCTGGTTGGGCGCCTTGTGATTCGTGAGGATCAGCAGGTTGCCCTCGAGGTTGTCCACCAGGTTGAAATCGTGGTCGAATTTGGCGTACACCGGCGTAAACCCTTTTTGACTTTTACTTAAATCTTTAAAATACAACATATTGCCGCTGGTGCTTTCGCTGCCCGATAATACGAGGAAACGTTCGTCTTCGGTGGTGCCGGCGCCAAAGTAATAGTTGGGGTGGGCTTTGTCCTGGTAGGTCAGTTCGTCTTCGGATTGCGGGGCGCCCAGGCGGTGAAAGTAAATGGCGCTGTTCTGGTTGGCGGCGGTGAGTTCGGCGCCTTCTTTCGGTTCGGGATAACGGGTGTAGTAAAATCCGTTGCCGGCCCAGCCGATGCCGGTGAATTTGGCCCATTCGATCCGGTCGGAAAGTACCTGACCGCTTTGCAGGTCTTTTACCTGAATGGTACGCCAGTCGGAGCCGCCTTTGGAAATAGCGTAAGCCAGATAGCGGCCATCCTTCGAAAAAGCGTACTCCTGCAGCGAGGTGGTGCCGTCGGGGCTGAACGTATTCGGGTCGAGCGCCACTTCGGGTTGCGCGTCGAGGCTGGTTTGCCGGTACAGCACGCTCTGGTTTTGCAGGCCGTCGTTTTTAAAGAAATAATAATACCCGGCTTTTTTGAACGGCGTGCCGTATTTTTCAAAATTCCAGATCTGTTCCAGCCGGTCTTTTACTTTATCCCGGAAGGGGATTTGCTCCAGGTAGCCAAATGTCAGGGTATTTTGTTGCTTTACCCAGGCCTTGGTCTCTTCGCTCTGGTCGTCTTCCAGCCAGCGGTAAGGGTCTTTGATAACGGTTTTGAAATAAGTATCCGTCACCGCGGTATCCTGACGGGTAAGCGGGTAAGTTACCGGGATTTTTTTAAACTCCATGGTTTGCGTTTTGGATTCGGAACTGCCGGACTGGCCACAGGCGACAGCAAGGAAAAACGGGGTGGCGAGGCAACAAATTTTCAAAATACGGGTTCGCATCGGTAAAGACTGTTTAACTGGTTTAATTTTGCGCCGCAAAAGTACGCGCATCTGGAACTCTTTCCGTAATATGATATACCAATTCCACCGGTTTAAAAAATACGGGCTGCTCATACTGGCATTTATCGCCGGCACTGCCCTCTCCGCCCAAACGCTCCAATTTCCGCCGATCGACACCCTGCCGGCACTGGATACCCTGCCCGACGAAGCCCTGCTCGAACTGGCCGTGCGGCTGGCCACGCAATCGGGCGCTGTTTCGGACGTGTTCCAGTTCGAATCGACACGGGCAACAGCCGCGCGCGAGGAATTGGAGCAAAAGCTGAGCGAAGCCAAAGCGGATTCCACCGTCACGGCCGATGATCGGAAATCGCTTCAACAGGAACTCAAAACGGCAAAAACCGCTGAAAAAGCCGCGAAAAAGCAGGCGGACAAAGCCCGCAAAGCGTACGAATTTGCCGAGCGCGTAACCGGCATGTCGGCCCGCGAGCAGCGGCAAAACCTCCCGATCGCCCGGAAAAGAATGATCGACCTGCTGCCAGCGCCCGAACCGCCGGTTGAAGCGCCCCTCGCCGAAGTGATCGGCGTAGTGGGCGTGGCCGAACCTACCGATCTGGCCGCGCCACCGAACTTGCAGGCCGACACGCTGGCTGCCGATACCGTTAGCGTCGACACCCTGGTGGAAAAACCGGAAACGCCCAAAAACAAAAAAGACAAAAAAGCGGCGCCGGCCGGCCCGAAATTCAAATCGTATAACCCCGCCGAAGACGTGATGCTTAACCCGCCCGCGCGACCCTGCCAGCTCGTGGCCGACACCCGCGACGAGTTTTCCGGCGAACGCCGCCGGGAAATGGGCCGGGAGGAGTTGTTCCGCTACACCAATCCCTCCCTGAAACCTTATTTTACCGATTTTGAACACATCGTCTGCGAGGCCGCGCTGTCTTCCACTAACAACAACCATATCCTCCACCTCACTTTTACCATCCGCGACGTAAACGCCCGCCGGGCCTTCGGCAGCCTGCCCCGCAACGGCGTAGCCATCCTGAAACTGCTCGACGGCGAAACGTTTACGCTCTACAACCTGCGCGCCGACGAAGGGCTGGCCGACAAGGACAATAAAATTTTTACGTTCCGGGGCCAATACCAGATAGAACCGGGCATGCTGAAAAAACTGCAAAAAACGCTGTTCGATAAGGTTCGGGTCGCCTGGGGCACGGGCTACGAAGATTACGACGTTCAAAATGTGGACATACTGGCGCGACAGCTCTCTTGTTTAATGAAAAACTGATAGTCAAGCAGCACCAAAATGCGCATCCGCGAAAACGCCTCTCTCCTACCCTACAACACCTTCGGTCTGGAAGCGAAGGCGGCTCATTTTACAAGCGTGCAATCGCCCGGCGAACTCCAGCAGGCGCTCAAAACCGGCATCCGGCCCGTTTTCATCCTCGGCGGCGGCAGCAATATCATTTTCACGCAAGACCTGCCCGGCCTGGTGATCCGCAACGAGATCCGGGGCATCGATGTGGTGCGGCGCTTCAAAAACCGGGTTTGGGTGCGCATCGGCGGCGGAGAGGTGTGGCATGATTTTGTGCTTTGGGCCGTGGCGCAGGGCTACGGCGGCGTCGAAAACCTGAGCCTGATCCCCGGCTCTGCCGGCGCAGCGCCCGTGCAGAATATCGGCGCCTACGGGGTGGAACTGAAAGACGTGTTCGTCGGTCTGGAAGCCGTCGAACTCGAAACCGGCAAGTCGCGTTATTTCAGCCAGGCAGCCTGCCGTTTTGGCTACCGCGACAGTTTTTTTAAACGCGAAGGCAAAGGCCGCTTCTGCATCACGTCCGTCACCCTCTCACTCACTACCCGGCAACACCGCCTGAACATTTCCTACGGCGACATCCGCAAAACCCTCTCGGATCTGGGCATCGCTCAACCCACCATCGCCGACGTCAGCCGGGCCGTCATCCGCATCCGCTCCTCCAAACTGCCCGACCCCGCCGTCACCGGCAATTGCGGCAGTTTTTTCAAAAACCCGGAAACGGAACGCGCCGTACTGGAAAATATCCAAAAAACCCATCCCAACGCGCCGCACTACCCTTTGCCCGATGGGCGCGTAAAAATCCCCGCCGGCTGGCTCATCGAACAATGCGGCTGGAAAGGCAAACGGGTGGGCAATACCGGCTGCTATGAAAAACAGGCGCTGGTGCTGGTGAACCACGGCGGCGCCACGGGGCAGGAAGTCCGCAACCTGGCTTTTTCTATTATTGACTCCGTGGAAAAAACGTTCGGGATACGGCTGGAGGCGGAGGTGAATCTGCTGTAAAGCCGTCTGTCAGACGGCTTAAAAAAAAAAGTTAAAAGTGTTAGCCTCCCGTTACCGGATCACTACGATTCGCTTACAGGCCACTCCCTCGTTTGTTGTGATACGCAGCAAGTAAGGCCCTTCCGGCAAATCGTTTATATGAATCAGAGTATTGCCGGTAGCAATAGTTTTTATCCTGCCCGCGGCATCGACAATTTCCACCATTTCCAATACTAAATCTGAAACGATCCGGAGTGTTTCGTTCGCCGGGTTCGGCCATACCGACACGCGCCCGCTCAGATCGGGCGCCGTGCCGGCATGGGAAACCGGGCCAGGTTTCAGGGGCACGGTGGCCGCCGGGCCATTCAAGGGGATCCATATTTCCGACGGAGTAATTGCGGCGGCGTGGGTCAGGTAAAATTGGAGCGGTAGCGGGGGTTCGTTGTTTTCGGGCGACTTTGGGGAAAACCAAATCCGGCCGATCACTCCTTGGCCGCCGGCGGGCTGGCTGTCGGTGCGACTGAGGGCCACGTCGAGGCGGCGCTGGCCGGGGAAATTGCGCTGCATGCAGATCAGGCCCGCCGCCGGGTTGCCGAGCCAGGAGGCAAGCGGCTCGAAGAACACCTCGCCGTCGAGCATTTCCGGGTCGTACACTAAGCTGAACGCCAGGCCGTGAATGTTTTCGACGGGGTGAGCGGGCAGTCCGAACAGCAGCGGCAGACTGACGGGGTCGCCCACCGGCAGGGTGTCGGTTTGCAACAACAAGGGCAGTCCGTCCTGCGCTGGTTCCAGCGGCACGGAAGCGGCAAAGGGATTGTCCTGGTAGATATTCAGCACTTTGGTCCAGTTCAGGCTGATGGCGGCGGTATCGGCGGCATCCACCAGGCCGTCGCCGTTGGCGTCCATGTTTTTACCGTTGACGAAACGCGCAGGCGAAGAAAAAGGCCAGTCGCTTGCCGCCTGGCCCGTCCAGAGTTCCGATGCGGGTACCCGTTCGGGGCCGCCTTGGCCCATCGCCAGACCGGCGTACAGGAGGTCGAAATGATTGACGGCATTGTTGTTGTCGGCGTCGCCCGGCCAAACGCAGTCGCCGGCAGGAAACGCGGGCGGAACGTAAGCATAGAACGAGCTGTTGTTGTTACCGGACGCCAGCGAAATATAATAGTTGCCGGGCGCCGCAAAGTTGATTTTCCCGAAGTCGGTGTTATCGTAAAGTATGCCATCGTGTTTGACGTCGAGAAACAGGTAGGGAAAATTGTAGGCCGGCTTTAATTCAATACGGGCAAAGCCGTTCTGTTCGCAGTTGGGCAGGGAGAGATTGAACAACTTGTCGACAGTTTCCCAATAATACCAGGTTCCTTCAAAGCGCACATGGCCGTTTTTGCCGATAAAACCGCGTTCTTTTCCGGATTTATCCCGCACGAGCGGCGGCGTGTCGCCTTCCACAAATTCTATCCGGTCGCTGTTGGATATTGTTTTGGTAAAACAAACGGTAAACAAGCGGCTGTCGTCAAACAGGGTAAGGCCCGAAGCTTGGCTGGCTGGCGCTTTCCAGCTAAATTCCATTTCCGAATTGCCGGTTTTGAAATTTGCAGCTGTAATGCCTGTTTTCCAGACCGGCGTGGCAAAGTTTTTTACCTCCTTGAATTTCGCGTATTTCCAGTCGAGGGAAAAATGCACGGTGTCAAGATTGGTAAAATCCAGCACCCGCACATCTATACAACTGTCAATACCGCCGTTTTTTGTTTTATTATCCAGATAAAAACGGGTATTCAGATGGGTGAAAGCCGGCGGTGTGAGCCGGCAATCGGCGAAATCCGATACTTCCGCGGTGCAACCGTCCGAATCCGATACCGTGACGGAATACCTGCCGTTGGGCAGAAAGTTCAGGCCGCCCAGGGAATCCGAACGGTATTCCGCGACGATATCCCGTGTGCCCGTGCTCCATTGCAGGGTGAGCGGATAGGCCGCGCGGGTTTCGAAATCGTAGCCATTTAATTTTACATGGCCGGGCGCTTCAAGCGTGTCCCCGGTGCATCTGGCCGACAAATGCACCGACCAGTCCAGCGTACCGTAATCCTTCACTTCGGTCGATGTTGTGGTTTGGCAGCCGGCGGCGTCGGTCAGGGTCACCGTGTATTTCCCCCCCGTTACCTGATCGATGGTTGCGCTTTGGGCGCCATTTGACCATTGATAGGTATAAGGCGCCAAGCCATTGAGCGCCGTTACCGAGGCAGCGCCATACTGGCCCGAACGGCAATCGGCATAAGTCAACTGTGTTTCCACTTTCAGTTTGCTTTCCCCCGGCACGTAAAACTGCACCATCCGGCTGCATCCGCTGGCATCCGTTACGGTCACTGCATAATTGCCCGATGCCAGGTCGCACCGGCTTTGTTGATTGGCGCCGTCGGGCCAAAGCCATTGGTAGGGCGGGTTACCGCCGCTGGTCCGGATAAGCGCGCATCCGGATGCCTGATCGCACCAGTCCAGGCCAATACTGTCGGCCCAGGCCGACAAGCCCGACCAAACGGGCAGGATACTGGCGCCGGCTATGAGCGTTTGTCCGTTCTGATCGCTGACCGTCAGCGCGTAATCGCCCGCCTGCAGGTTGGCGGGGGCTGCATCGGCGGAAGTATAGCCGTTGGGCCCCGCCCAGGCGTAGGTGTATGGCGGTACGCCGCCCGAAACCCCGGTATTCAGACCGCCTGCCAGGGTATTGCAAAAACCGGATTGGGCGCAAAAGGCATCCAGTTTGAGGTCGCTAACAGGCAGGCCGCCCACCTGCACGCCGCCCACCTTGTGCAGAAGCGGCAGCTGTGGCCCGGAAGTTTGGAGTATCTCAAAAGCAAATCCCGGTATTTGCGGCGCCAGACTGACGGGATAAAATCCCGGCGTACCGGCCAGCACTTTGAATTCGAGGGTAAAAAGCGTCGCATCGTCGGACACGCTGACGCCCTCTACGTCGAAATCGTACCATACGCAGCGCAATTGCCCGGCAGCGGCATTCGTGGCGCCAAAACTCATGTACAGCAGCGGAGAGCCCGTCATATCGGTGCGGATAAATTGCAGATCGGCAGGATTCCACACGATGGGAAACTGATAGATGAGCATTTCCTGAAATTCCCGCGCGCTGACCGGCAGGCGTACCGTTTCACCGGGAGCAGCGGCAGCCGCGCCGACCTGAAAAAACACACAGCTGGACTGTCCGGCGGCATTTGCCCCGAACGACAGCAATAACCCGTACAAGCAGCATTTTAAACAACGGTAAACCACACGCATACCCATCTTTTTTTAGTGTGAAACGGTAAATAATTGAACGGAAACGCCCCGGTCGGTATAGAGACGGGCAAAATAAACGCCCGGCAGCAGCGCGGCGCAGGAAATCTCCATCGTGATAGTACCATCGCCGTTTTGTACAGCCACCGACTGCCCGCCGGCATTCCATATCTCGGCGCGCTCAATACCAGCCATCGGACTGGATATTCGCAGCCGCTCATTGGCCGGGTTGGGGCTCAGTACGATCCGCCGGCTCCAGGCGGGCTGATCCGCGACGCCGCTGAGCGGCCGGCGAATGATCAGTTCGACCGGCGGGCCGGCGAGCTGACCGCCGTCTTCTTCCGCGCCTACCGAATGTAGCCCGCTGAAAAACAACAACGTGCGCCGCGTGGTGTCGGCAGGGTCGTTGCCACCGCCGCCCGGCGTTTCTTTGGTAAAAATATTGTCTTCGATCACGATGATCATGTCGCCGATCAGGCCGGCCCCGCTCACCGGTTGGCCGTCGGTGCGGGTGATCGCCACGTCGACGCGGCCCTGGGCCGGGAAATTGCGCTGTACCCAGAGCAGCTCCGTTTCCGGATTGCCCAGCCAGGAGTTGGAGGGTACAAAAAGTACGTTGGTTTGCACTACTTCCGGGTCGTAGCTGATACTGAAAGCCAGCCCCAGTACGCTGTCCACGGGTGTTGCTGCCGAGCCAAGCGACAGGGGCAGGGTGGCTGTCTGGCCCGGCATCAGGGTATCGGGTTTTAGTTTGAACGCCGGAAAAAACGGATATTCCGGACTGTTGAGCGAGGTGGCGAAAGGATCGTCTTTGCCCATGTTCACCACCCGCCCCCAGTTTTGGGTGATGGCCGCGGTATCCGCGGCATCGATAAAACCGTCGCCGTTGGTATCGATATTTTTAAAATTGACCTGCCGGGCGCCCGTGCTTTGCGACCAGTCCGAAGCCTCCTGCCCCACCCAGTGGATGTTTGCCGCCGGGCGCAGGGGCCCGGAAGCGCCGAATCCAATCCCCAGATACAACAGATCGTAGTGATTGACCGCGTTGTTATCGTCGGCATCGCCCGGCCAGATGCAATCCGACGAGCCTTCCGGCGCCCAGGGAATACGGGCCAGCAGGCGGGAATTCCATTTTCCGGATTGATTGGCGGTGATAACGTACACCCCCGTATCGGCAAAGAATAATCCTTCCAGACTGTTTACATCCTCACCGTCGCGCGTATATCCGCCCCACAGGATCCGG
>CALEYM010000818.1 GCA_937926185.1 uncultured Bacteroidota bacterium
GCTGTACTATGAAAACGATCCGCATCTGAACGGGCGGGGGCACAAGGTGTTGGGGCGGATGATGGCTACCATTTTATCAGAATAATCGCCAACGGATAAAATTTCCCTTCTAAAAATGCGCAGCACAACATTTTTTCCCCCTTAAAAGTGTAATGCATAGCATTTTTTATACATAAAAATGTAATTTTGTTAACCGTCATCATGCCGCAACACCCTCCGATCAAACGCAACCCTGCCATCGTGCAGTTTTCCCGCGAACACCACTACGGCCTGCTGCTGGTATGGAAGATCCGGCAGGGACTGCGCCTTGCCGTGGCGCCCGAACGCATCGGTAAATATGTGGCCTACGCCTTCGGCATCGAACTGGAACCGCATTTTCAGACGGAAGAAACCCTTCTGCTCAGCCGTTTGCCGGACGGCCACGACCTGAGAACCCAGACGGAAGAGGAACACCGCTTGCTGCGCGCGCAAGTCGCCCAACTGCAGGCACAGCCGGCCGATGCCGCCCTGCTCCAGGCATTCGCCCAAACGCTGGAAAACCATATCCGTTTTGAGGAACGGACGCTGTTCAATTTTTTGCAGGAATATTTGTGCGAAGAAGCGTTGTCCGTTATTGAAGCGGCACACCCGCCGCTGAACCGGGAGGCCTGCGAGCTGTGGGGAGACCGGTTTTGGGAGGGAAAATAAAATAATGGCGCTAAACCGGTTCGCTGTTTCTGCTGTCCGGCGGAAAATCGTCTGTCTCAAAAGAGATTAGGGGGCGAACGTCCCTGACCCAATCCCATCGAATTACCGGCAGACAAGCCTGAATCGAATCTTGTTTTAAATCTGTTTTTTCCGGCTGCGCACCAGCAACGCCACCGGCACGTCCTTCAGTTCCCGCAACTTTGGTTTGACCTTGTACAATTGCTCATTGCCATAGATTTCCTGCGTTTCAAAGGTCAGCCGGTTGGCTTCAAAAACGGCGCGGTATTGTTCCAGCGAACGCGGCACGACGGGCAATTCCAGTCCTTCGGCGCCGGGCAGCAGCCACACGTTGCCCTTTTTGCGCAACACGCCGCGCTCCTGTTGTTTTTGGATAAACAGGGGGTGCAATACGCAGGTCACGATCAGGCCGTCGTCGCTGAGCAGGCGCGCGCTTTCACGGATGCCGTTTTGCAGTCCCGGGGCGCCCACCTCGTTGTACACCATTGAAGAAAAAATGAGGTCGGCCGGCGGAAGCGCGGCGGGAAAAGGGCGGTAAACGTCCAGTATTTCATACCGGCAAGCTTCGATGGGAAACTGTTTTTCGGCCATTTTCAGTTGGGCCTGCGACACATCGGTGCGATACAAAGCGTTGGGCACCTGACCGGAAAAACGACGCAACAACAACGGCATAAAATACCCGTTGCCGCAACCGATCTCCAGCAGGGTTTTACCGGCGATACCCGGCATGGCCGACAACAGCGCGTCGTTCAGGATCAGTTCCTTGAACGCGCCGCCCCGGCGGCCGGTGATGGCGTGCCAGCGGGTGGCGATGGTGTCGTAGTATGGGTATTTGATCAAGGTAGCGGGTTGAATTTTTTTGGAAAAGCCATTTTGATCTGGTTTTAAGCGGACAAACGTTTTGATGATCTCCTGCCGAAGGATTGTATAGTCCTGTCAAACCGGCTATTGAATAGCAAAGTTAAAAGTAACGTTCCCGCACTGTTTTTTCTCCTTGCTTTTTTCAAAACGCCATTGTCGGGCATTTTCGATCGCCAGCCGGATCAGGTGCTCGTCGGCAGTGGTGGACCCTTTGGGGGCGTACTCTGCCGAGATGACCTTACCCTTCCGGTCAACGCAAAGATGTACCACGACAGTTCCCGTTTTGGAGGTGCTGTCGCGGACAGGCGCTCTTTTTAGGACCCGCCGGCCGCCGAGTCCCGGATTGAAAGACGATCCTGCTCCAAACGGATTGCCTGTGCTCCCTATATTGGAGGGCTTAGGTGTTGGCTGCGCAGGAGCCACAGGTTTGGGTGCGCAGGCAAACATGGCGAGGATTAGGAGGGCGAGAAAAAGATATTTCATACGTTTTCAATGTTTATCCCTGACCTTTTTTGCCTCCAATACAAATAGCCCAAATAAACATGCAAAAGCAGATATGCCCCGATAGCAAAAGGCAGGTGTTCTAATTTCGAATGATTCAGGTCGGCGTGTTGCGGCTCGGCCCAAAACTTGATCGCCAGGATCATCCCGATCGAATTTAACCAACTATAAACCCCGATGAGCAGCATGATCAAAAGGACGCTATCGCCGATGACGGCATACCAACGCCGGGTTGCGAACAAAGACAACGGGCATAGAAGGGTCAAAATAAATGCTGCCTGGCCGATGGTCTGGCCGGTATTGTCGAAATCGAGGCGCCAACTTTTAAACGGCGGAAGTCGGGTCGCCATGCTCGCCACGAGAATCGCGCTCGTGGCTACCAGGGCAAAGACCAAAATACCGCTTAAATCCTTTTCAGCCGGGGGCCGGTGGCGGATTTCGGGTTGGTCGAGAATAGTACGGCGCATGTTGAAAATGGTATTGGTTGAATTTGGCGTTTCATGTGTCACAGTTCTTTAAAAATCATCCCAGGTCCAAAGACCGGCATGGCGGAAATCCGTTACAAATACTTCGGCTCCGGGGCACTGGAGGGATAGATCATATTTTTCATCAAAAAGTGTTTCCGTTTTATAGGCATGGTGAAGGCAGGATACCTGCGTCATTCCCGGCCAGACCGAAGCGTTGCCTTCGGCGGCGACTTTAAAATCGGGCGTTTTTTCCTTTGCATTGCTCAATGCCCTTTCCGCCAACCGGGCCCCGCCAAATTGAAGGGTTTCGTCGGATACTTTTTTATTTAAAGCCATAAGTACGGCCTCTCCTGCTGCCGGCAAATCGGCCCTCCTGTTCAATCGCCCTGCCCTCCTGTTAATTAGCCCTGCCGGCTGGGTAAAGGGCCTGAAATGATGCGCTATGATCCGGACGCCTTCCAATATATCGAAAAACAGGATTTTGGGGCCGGATGTATCCTCGCTACCGCTCAACATGGCATTTATAAAAGGGTGCAGACCAGGGGCCCTGAATAAATAGTTTTCAAAATCGTCCCTCCCCCGCTCACACAAGACAGTAGCGAGACGAAAAGCCCAACCGGCAATGTCCCGCGATTCGGGTATTCCATTGAAAGTACCTATACGTTCTTCATACCGCAAGGCAAGTATG
>CALEYM010000819.1 GCA_937926185.1 uncultured Bacteroidota bacterium
ATCATCCAGTTCGCTATGGGTTGGACCAATAGCCACCTCCATCATTTTATTATCGACCAGGGCAAGACCTATATCAGTGTCCCATTCCTCAATGAATTGGACGGCGATATAGAATATGTGAATTCGACCATTACCCGGGTGGGCGATTATCTGAAGATCCCCAACGATCACTTTATCTACGAATACGACTTCGGCGACAGCTGGTACCACACTATTACCCTGACCAATCACATCCCCCGCCTGCCGGAGATGACCCTGCCCATTGTTGTGGATGGCGCGCGCGCCTGTCCACCGGAAGATGTCGGCGGTATATGGGGCTACCAAGATATCCTGAAAGCGCTGAAATCCCCCCGCTCGAAGGAAGGCAAGTTGTATGCTAACTGGCGGGAAATAGGTCTCGATCCCAAGCGTTTCAACCGGGCAGAAACGAACGATCAGTATTTTAAACGTTTTAAGCGGGTGATGGCGGAATGGGAGCGCTACGCGAATTCGTAAATTTCAACTTTTAGCGCCATCTCCAATTCATTCTTTTCGAACCCCTTTGGCCTCAAGTTCATTTTTTAATGCCTCGGCCTGCGCCTTGTACTTATGCGGGGCTGCCGGATCCATTATTTCCTGCATTGTTTTCCAAAAATCGTCTTTCCGGGTTTTATAAGCAGCGAGATAAAACTGGGCCAGTCGCCAATCAACCTCCGGCCGGCCGGGCGACTGTGCGGCGAATTCTTCATAATATCGGGCCGCTGCGTCAAAATCGCCGGCATCGAAGCAGATAAGTGCAAGCAATTCCCGGGCCGGCACAAAAGCAGGATTACCGGGTTGAATGTTACGCAAATTGTCCATCGCTTCCCGCGGCCGGTTACTCTTAAAAGCAACCAGCCCGGCTTTAAAAGATGCATCACTATGGTCCTGAACCGCCATGGTTCGGCCATATTGGCTATCGATAGATTTCCGAAGACCTTCCAGGCGCTCGCCGGCCAGGGCCGTGAGGGCCGTATCATACAAATGGATACGAGTTTCAGAAACCATATCCGGATACGCATCTCGATTTATATCCTGAATTGGTGGGCGGCCGGTATTTGCGTTCTGTCGTGCCGGCTGTTTGGGAGAGATGACAGGCGCTCCGGTATCTTTTCCCGGGGAGGAACCGGGCGCAACGGCGACAGGGGTTTGCGGCTGTGCCGGGCTTTGTTCTTTTTCTGTATCTGGTGTGCCGGGGTTGGTTTCAGTGCCGGCCCGGCCCGGCGGCCATAAAAGCCGAATGGCCCCTGCCGAAATTATCAGCAACAGGGCCAACCCCAACAACCTCCTTATTCGCTTTTTGCGCTTCTTTTCCCGCTCGTCTTCCTTGCCGGGAAGATCGGGCGGTTTGGGCAGCGCGTCCGGGTTTTCCTGCCACCGGGAAACATGCTCCTGCATCTTCATCTCGGCCAGGCGGTCCAGTGCCTGTTGCACCAAGCGGTGCTGCTCCACCTCTTCTGCAAGTGACGGGTTGGAAGCCATTTCAGCCTCGAAAGCCCGGGCTTCAGATGGCGACAAACCGCCTTTAAGCCAGGCTTCTATTTTATCAGAACGCGTATCATCTATCATGGCTTGAGTTCTTTGGCTAATTCCAACAATTTTTTGTAACATTCACGTTTTTTATTCTTTGCGCTTTGCTCTCCTTGCCACCCCATTTGTTCGGCAATCTCATTCATCTGGTAACCTTCGCGATAAAGTGTGAGCACTTTTTTACAATCATCCCCCAATTGAGCGATCATCTCGTTCAGAAGTTCTTTTCGGGCTTGTTCTTCAAAGGCTTCATTGCTGTCTCCCGCATGGAGCTCCGGTGCGAATTCAAGCGTTGAGTTAGCGGCTGACATTTTGCCCTGTTCCTTTGTCCAGGCATTCACCAGGGCCGTCGTAATATAGGTTCGCAAGGTAGCCGTGGATAAACTGAAACCGGGTTTCCGTACCTGTTTTTCCACATCCACTACTGCGGTTCCAAATACCTGCTTCAGCTGTTCCGGGGTGCCGCCTTTCTTCTGGATCGGCGCCAGGAAATGCGGGTACCAGGCTTTGTAAATATATTCCCACGCCCGCTCGCGCCGCAAGCCCCCCTCCCGAATCTCCCGGATCAGGAGGTCATCAGTCCAGCCGTCGCTTTTCGTTTTTGCCATGTGCTCAGGAGTTTATAGTTCATTCCGGAAATGATGGCAAAAATAAGGTAAAATTTACAACGGGTCGTCCCGGTATTTTCCGTATTTTTCGGGAGAGGAGCGTGCGAAACGGGCTTGAGGGTTAAAAGGCCCGGAAAGGCGAATGAGACAAATTTCCGTAAAATCATTTTTTGCATACAAGACAGTAGAGCTGATGAATACTACTCCTCGTACAATAATTTTATCTCCGCCTCGCTCAGCGCGCGGTTATAGATACGCAGGTCGTCCAGAGCACCGGTGTACCACGTGCGGTCGAAGCCCGGTTTTTGTACACCGATGCACAGGTTGTCGGCATTCTGCGTAGAGCAGGTTGTTTTGTCTTCCATGGTACTCACTACCGCGCCATCCATGTAAGCAGTGAGCGTCTTTCCTTTTCGGAGGATTAAAAAGTGATGCCAAGTATCGTCGTCTGACCGGAGACTGCCCGTGGCGGTGCTGGGGCCGTTTGTGGTACTTGTACCATTGTTGCAAGAGCCGTCGTCCTTACGGGGCGATTGCCACTTGCCGGGATTGGAACTATTTTGGGTATATACCCGAAGCGTAAACGGATAGTTCGTGTTGGTATAGGATTTTGCCAAAACATGGTTGTCCTGCGAAACGGTGTTTACCTGATCGCCATATTTCACCCAGCAAGAGATGGCATAGTTCTGATCGCCAAAATTGATGGCATCAATATGCGGGACGAGGACATAGGCATTCGTTCCATTGAAATAGACCGCCTTGCTTTCCTGGTTTTTACGGTTCCTGACATATTCCACTGAAGTGGGTGTGCCATGATTGACGTATTCGCTCTCATCCTGGGCATTCCCGTCGAAAGGATAATATGCCACCAAACCCGCTGTCGGCAAAGAAGGCGTTTCATTGTCATCATTCTTACAGGATGGGAAAATCAGGCTGCATGCAGTGAAGACTGCGGCAAGGGTGAGAAAACTGGGTTGTTTTTTCATGTTGTGGTATGCGTGATTGTTTGAAAATTATTCTGAACTCTACTCAGTAACGCCTAAAAAACAACCTCACGATTTAGGCCTACCCGTTAGCCAGAATTTCGGGAAGTTAATTTTTAAGCGTTACTCAGGGAGATTACTCAGTTGGAATTTGAAGGTTTTTCTCAAAAAATCTGGTGGAAGAGTGGACTGTGTCGAATGGCATTTAGGTCAAGGCGTATTAGTTTGCGGAAGGCCTTCCTGTTTAGGTTTGTAGTTTTCCTTGGGCACTGGTTTATCGTACCCGGGAATATCTAAATTTATTTTGGGTACACTTAACCCAAGAGATTCTAAAAGTCCGCTAACAAAAGAGTTTGAATTATAACCATTATCCGAATCAGTAGGGAAAAGATCATAATTCAATGGGTTTTTTTCTGAATTTTTACTAAAT
>CALEYM010000820.1 GCA_937926185.1 uncultured Bacteroidota bacterium
CATGGCTTCGTCCGGCTTCATATCCGCCAGGTGGTTGCGCAGGATGAACATGCGTTGCAGGGTATCCTTGTCGAGCAGCAATTCTTCGCGGCGGGTGCTCGACTTGGTAAGGTCGATGCTCGGGTAGAGGCGGCGGTTGGCCAGGTTGCGGTCGAGTTGGAGTTCCATGTTGCCGGTGCCCTTGAATTCTTCGAAGATAACCTGGTCCATTTTGGATCCGGTATCGATGAGGGCGGTAGCCAGGATGGTGAGCGAGCCGCCGTTTTCAATAGCGCGGGCTGCACCGAAGAACTTTTTGGGTTTTTG
Source organism: uncultured Bacteroidota bacterium (assembly GCA_937926185.1). Lineage (GTDB taxonomy): Bacteria > Bacteroidota > Bacteroidia > Chitinophagales > Saprospiraceae > M3007. The sequence goes on from CALEYM010000820.1 coordinate 307, forward strand.
CAGGGCGGTAGCTTCCACACCGCCGGAGAGCACCTTGCCGGATGCCGGGGCAACGGTGTTATAGGCGCGGGCCATCCGGGTGATGGAGTCGAGCAGGATCACCACATGATGCCCGCATTCCACCATCCGTTTGGCTTTTTCCAGCACAACATTGGCCAGGCGGGCGTGATTTTCAGCGGGCTCGTCGAAGGTGGAAGACACCACCTCGGCTTTTACGCTGCGTCGCATGTCGGTCACCTCCTCCGGGCGTTCGTCGATCAGCAGGATGATCACGTAACATTCCGGGTGGTTCTTCGTGATGGCGTTGGCGATGTCTTTGAGCAAAAAGGTTTTACCTGTTTTAGGCTGGGCCACGATCAGGCCGCGCTGTCCTTTGCCGATGGGGGTAAACAATTCGATGATGCGGTTGCCGAAATCGCGCCCGGTGGGGCTGGTCAGCATATTGAGTTTTTCAGTGGGGAAGAGGGGCGTAAGGTAGTCGAAGGGTACGCGGTCGCGCACGTCTTTCGGATCAAGGCCGTTGATCTTGCTAACCTTCAGCAGGGCAAAATATTTCTCGCCTTCTTTGGGCGGGCGGATAGCGCCTTTGACGGTATCGCCGGTGCGCAGGCCGAACAGTTTTACCTGCGAGGGCGACACATAGATGTCGTCAGGGCTGGTCATATAGTTATAATCGGCGGAGCGCAGGAAGCCGTAACCGTCGGGCATCATTTCGAGGGTGCCTTCTCCTTCGATGACGCCGTCCAGTTCCACGTCAAATTTTTCGATCACCGGCATCACCACGGGTTCCGCTTCGGCGCGTGAAAAGGCGCGTTGGCCGCTGTCTTCGCCAGCGGGGGCCGTCCGACGGGAGAGGTTCATGTCTTCTTCCTCCTCCGTTACCGGTGTTACAATGAAATCTTCTTCTTCAGCAGTGCTGAGTTTAGTGGCATCGGGGTCAACCAAATTGGGATTGCCCGGCCGGTTTGGTTGTGGCCGGTCGCGGAAATCGCGCCGGTCACGGTCGTCGCGCCGGTCATCGCGACCGCGGTTTTGCTGCGGACGGTCACGAAAATCCCGGTCGCGGAAATCGCGCCGCTCGCGGTCGTCGCGCCGGTCATCGCGGCCGCGGTTTGGTTGCTGCCGGTCGCGGAATTCCCGGCCGCGGTCGCCTTCGCGGTTTTGTTGCGGCCGGTCGGTATCGCGGCTTTGTTGTTGGCGGTCGCGGAAGTCGCGGCGCTCTTCGCGGGGGCGTTCGCTATCGCGTTCCGGGGCTGGTACCGGGCGTTCATCGCGCTGGCGTTCGGGCTCCCGCCGTTCGACGGCTTTTGGCTCGGCAGCCGGTTTTTGTGCCGGCCTGGGTTTAGCGGTTGTTTCCGGCGCTTTAGCAGGTTTCCGCGGGCGTTTATTGCCGGCATTTTTGTCGGTTTCCTCGGCGGGCGTTTCAGCCTTCGCTTTTTGTTGGGGTTCGTTGCGTACCACAATTTTTCGACCCGGGGCGGGTTCTTCGACAACCGGCACTTTATCGCCGCCGCTTTTCTTCAGGGCAAGCGCCTGCTCGTCGAGGATCTTATAAATCAGGTCTTGTTTGGTAAGCTTGTGGTAACCTTTGATTCCCAGCTGGTTGGCAACTTCTTTGAGTTCAGGCACCAGCATGTCATTCAGCTGCAAAATATCGTACATGGCAGGTATGGGAAAAGAAAAAATTTGGTGAGAATCTGATAATTGTAGATGTGTTTAAATGCAACCTCCGCTTACGGTCGTCGCAAACGCCGAAGCAGTCGGGTCAGGATAATATGAAGGAATATTTGATCACTAAACTTGGTGATAATCATCTGCCTTAGCGTGGCAGCAAACGGCAGGTTAAACCTTTGAGGGAAACGTTGAATTGGTGAAACCGGGGGTCATGTTTTGCTCTTCTGCCCTGAGTCTTTAATGCACCGTACCAAAAATCAAACCAAAACAGAGAGGAAAAGTTGTGAAGCGGCGCGCAACAGATGGACGACCAGAACAGACCGAACCAGAAATGAACGGGGCAAAGATAATCCTTTTTTGAAATTCGCTCTATCTTGCGCCCAAGAAAAATTCAGTAAAAAAAATGCTCCAACTTAAAGTCATTCGAGAGGATAAAAAACGGATTATCAACGGCTTGCGAAAAAGAGGCTGGCAAGCAGCCCAACTAAAGGTCATCGAACGGATCATCGAAACCGACGACCGGCGTCGTTCCACCCAAAAATTGCTCGACGATTTACTGGCTGAAAACAAGGTTTTGTCCAAAGAAATCGGGCAATTGATGGGTCAGGGGAAAAAGGCCGAAGCCGATGCGCTCAAGGCACGGGTGGCCGCCATTAAAGACCAGAGCCGGCAACTGGAAGAACAATTCGCCGACATCAAAAAACAACTCGACGATCTGTTGTACACCGTGCCCAATTGCCCGCACAAAAGCGTGCCCAAAGGCAAAACAGCCGACGACAACAAGGTGGCCAAAGCCTGGACTAAACCCTTCCCCAGCCTGCCCGCCGATGCCCTGCCGCACTGGGAACTGGCCAAAAAATACAACCTGTTCGACTTTGAACTGGGCGTTAAACTCACCGGCGCCGGTTTCCCCGTTTACCGCGGCAAAGGCGCCAAACTACAGCGCGCCCTCATTCAGTTTTTTCTGGATGAAGCCATCAAAGCCGGCTTCGAAGAAGTGATCCCGCCCCTGCTGGTGAATGAAGACACCGCCCGCGGCACCGGCCAGTTGCCCGACAAGGAAGCCCAGATGTACACCTGCGAACGCGACAACCTGTACCTGATCCCTACCGCCGAGGTGCCGGTAACGAATATCCTGCGCGACGAAATTCTGCCCGAAAAAAGCCTGCCCGTCAAACTGACGGCATATACGCCCTGCTTTCGCCGCGAAGCCGGCGCCTGGGGCGCCCACGTGCGCGGCCTCAACCGGGTACACCAGTTCGACAAGATCGAGATCGTGCAGGTCGAACACCCCGACCGCTCTTACCAAACCCTGCAACAAATGGTGCGGCATGTGTCGAAACTGATGCAAAAACTGGAGTTGCCCTACCGCATCCTGCTGCTTTGCGGCGGCGACATGGGCTTTGCATCCGCCAAAACCTTCGATTTCGAAGTGTGGTCGGGCGCGCAACAACGCTGGCTGGAGGTCAGCTCGGTTTCCAACTTCGAGACCTTCCAGAGCAACCGCATGCAACTGCGCTTCCGCGACGCCGAGGGAAAAATCCAGCTGGCGCACACGCTCAACGGATCTGCCCTGGCTCTGGCCCGCGTGGTGGCCGCCCTCCTGGAAAACAACCAAACGCCGGAAGGCATACGAATCCCGAAGGCGCTTTGGAAGTACACGGGGTTTAAAGTTATAAGTTAGGTGTTTATGAGGGTTTATGAGGGTTTATGAGGGTTTATGAAGGTTTATCCCCGAAAAAACTTTTTTTCTTCAGAATGGTTTATTTTTGTCTTTCAAACCCTCATAAACCCTCATAAACCCTCATAGACCCTCATAAACCCTCATAAACCCTCATAAACCCTCATAAACCCTCATAAACCCTCATAACCCATCTCACAAACACAACACAGCTATGTTAATTCTCATCAGTATTGTTTTTACGGTCATCGGGATGATCCTGAGCGGCATTTTGCGCAGCAAATTCAACCGCTACAGCCAGGTGCCCCTGACCAACGGCATGAGCGGCGCCGATGTGGCGGCCACCATGTTGCGCCACTACGGCATCCACGACGTTCAGATCACCCATGTCGACGGTCAGCTGACCGACCACTATAACCCGGCCACCAAAACCGTCAACCTGAGTCAGGACGTGTACCATGGCCGCAACGTGGCAGCAGCCGCGGTGGCCGCCCACGAATGCGGGCACGCCGTGCAACACGCCACGGCTTACAGCATGCTGCAACTGCGCTCGGCCCTGGTGCCCATTGTGAATGTTGCCGCTTCCCTCCAGCAATACCTGTTTATGATGGCGTTGGTGGGGATGTCGATGTTCAACAACAAATACATCCTGTTGGCAGTGTTGGTGGTGTTCGGTATCACCTGCCTGTTCAGCCTGGTGACGCTGCCCGTGGAATTCGATGCCAGCCGGCGCGCCCTGGCCTGGCTCGACACCAGCGGCGTAACCCGCGGCGCACAGTACGATGGCGCCAAGGACGCCCTGTTCTGGGCGGCTATGACCTACGTTTCGGCAGCCCTCGCGGCTTTGCTGCAGTTTTTGTACCTGCTGATGCAGTTTTTGGGGAGAAGGGAGTAAGGTTGATTTCTTCCGTTTTATATTAGGCTATTTTTTATCCGGCAGGCTTTTCGTTTCATTTGTGACGATAAGCCTGCCGGCTTTTTGGACTGGCCAATCAGCGGGGGTTGTGCAAAAAGTCATTACGCAAGGTGGCTGTTATAAACCAGAGAAATATTATTCGTTATCGTGCAGACTTTCCAAGTTTTAAAAACTTGGAAAGTCT
>CALEYM010000821.1 GCA_937926185.1 uncultured Bacteroidota bacterium
TTTGCCCAGCACCTATGGTCGCATACACCTTTCCATCTTTATCTATATTTTTGAAATTTGGATCATCTTTATATTTTTCTTGATTTTCAGGGGTAATCCTAATTGAAGTGTGGTATTTTTTTAATAACCCTGCTCCCCAGCCCTTTACAAGATGTGCTTGAACAGCTATCTCCCTCCCATCCGGATCCACCAACTTCACCGGATTCCACATCACATAATTATATCCGCTCCAGCCGGGGTACTTTTCCGTCATCGGGTCCACGCTGAGCCAGAGGCTGGCTACGGGGTCGTAGTAGCGGGCGCCGAAGTAGTAGAGATCGGTGCCTTCGTCCAGTTCCTTGCCGGTAAAGCGGTAGGGGCTGCGGTAGGCTTCGCTGACGCGGTACTCGTCCACAAAAGTTTCACCGAAGGGCATGTAGGCGAGATGCTGGGTTACAAAGCCATCGCGGTCGGTGATGTAACTGCTGCTACCGAGGTGGTCGGCGTGGTAGAAATACCGGCTGTTTTCAGCGGCGGAGTCGGTGGGCGGTACGTAGCCGTAGCCGGCGCGTACGCTGTCGTTGGTCGGAGGAATGGACGCCACTACCGGGATGGGCGTGGAGGGCACCCCCGGCGTTTGTGGCGGCGGGTTGAACAACCACCCCGGCGGGATAGCCTTTACGGTACTGTCCGGGATGACGTATACCGGATGGGGGATGCCCGTGCTTGCCGGAGAATCGTTCATACCCTGTGAGGTGGGCGTTCCGGGCGGTCCATTTCTGCGTTGATTGGCCATTCCACGCAACGTTTCCGTCCTTTTAATGTAATTCAGTCCGCCGGCAGTCAGGAAGGGGTTAAGTACCGTCCTTTTGACAAAACTCCCCGCACCGATCTTGGTGGCGATGCGTTGCCCTTCGATGTAGTAGTGCTTGGTGAAGGAATGTTCGCGCACCACAAACTCGGGACTGACGTAAGCGATGTAATCGCTGTTGTGGTTGATGAATTGCATGGGTGCACCATCTTGGAATACGCCCTGGCTGCCGCCGCTGCTTTTGATCGCGCGTTCGCCTTTGTGGTCGTAAGTGTACTGATAGACGAATCCCTCCACCGATACGGCGCTCAGGCGGTTTTCTTCATCCCAGCGCATTTTACGCCAGGTTTTGTTGTCGCGCCAGCCGGTAGCGTTGCCATTGGCATCGTAGGTGTAGTGCCGCGGGCCCACGGTATCTGGCGTGTGCGGCCGGGTAGCGCCGTAAATGTACCGGTTGTCGTGGGTGAGGGGGTGTTCCTTTAGTAGAGAATCATTTTCAGTGTATGCCTGGGTTTTTTGCAGGATATTGTGGCGGTTGTCGTAGCGCATATCAAGGGCGAACGACGCGGACTTGTTGTTGTTACCGCTCCAGGTTCCTTTGGCAGATGTCAGCCGGTAAAGTGGGTCATAGTCGTACTCAAATGCCGTGGGGCCGCCCATTTGGGCCGGGCCGGTCATCGGTGCGGTGCTGTTGGACATACTGAGCACGTTGCCAACAGCGTCGTAATCGTAGGCTAATTCCATGATCCGGCGGCCGTTGGGCAAGTCGGTATTCAGGTTGGTCAGCCAGCGCCGGTCAGGGTCATACGTGTAAGCAGTTGCCGTGCCGTTGCCGAGGCGACAGAACACCCGCTGGTCGAATTCGTCGTAGCCCAATTGGGTGAGATAATTGTAGTTAACATTGTCTTTCGCGCCGGTGACCTTCGTTACTTTGCCTGCCCGGTTGTAAGCGTAATCCACCAGTTCTCCGTCGGGATAGGTCAGGGTTTGTATCCTGTTCCAGGTGTCGAATTGGGCTTCCCAGACGTAGGTTTGCTGGTTGGCCGGATTGATTACGATGGTCCGGATGGTCTTTACGACCTCGCCCAGCGGGCCGTAGAAGAACTCCTGTCCGCCGGTGGCGTCAATTTGCAGCCAGACACGTCCGGCCCGGTTGTGCTGCGCGCCGGGTTCGCCGTAGCGGTATTCTACCTGGTTTTGGTAATTGTCGGGGTAATCAATGCGTGTCAGGCGCCCAAAATCGTAGGAATACCGGATGACGACTGTGTCGGCAATGGAGTCGCGCAGGTTGGGTGTGGATTTGGTGGTCATATTGCCGGCCAGGTCGTACGTCATCCGGTTTTCGCCAAAGTCCGGATGTTTTACGCGTATCTGACGGCCGAGCCGGTCATAAGTATATTCCGTGGAGTCTTCGTTATGCGTGATCACGGTAAGCAACTCGGAAATGGCATTGTAGCGGTATCCGGTCCAGATGCCGTTTGGATCGAACACACGGGTAGCCCGTTTGCGTTCGCGCAGGTCGGTGTAAGTTTCCTGTACGTTGCCCAACGGATCCGTAACTTTGGTAAGGAATGCTTTATAGCCGAAATTGTCCGAACCGAAGTCGTATTCCGATTTTTGCTGACTTCCGTCGGGCAGGGTGACGAGCACGGGCCGGTCGAGTACATCGTATTCCGTGCGGGTGGGTCGCACCGTTGGGGCGGTATTGAGTGCGGTAGGGTTACCGGTCGGTTCAGTCGTGGGTTGCCCTTCCTCCACGGTTCGCCCAAAGGCATCGTATTGGGTCTGACCGGATACA
>CALEYM010000822.1 GCA_937926185.1 uncultured Bacteroidota bacterium
TCCGGGTCGATGAACAAATTGGGTAGAGGTAATAATGATCCGTGAAATATTCGGGTTCGGATTGTATGGAATTTAATTTTCGGCCGGAATCGACCACCTGGGTTTGGGTGACCGTTCAGGATTCAACCGGTTGTGAGGCTTCCGACAGTTTTTTGATCGTCGTTGATCCGCGGATATATGCGCCCAATGTTATTGCTCCCGAATCTGCCAGGGGTAATGACCGGTTTACTTTATTCAGCGAAAACCCTTTGCCGGTGCAACAACTGTCAATATTTGACCGATGGGGGGGGCAGGTTTTTCAGCGATTCAATATTTATACTAACGATGCAAGCGATGGCTGGGATGGCCGTATCAATGGCAAAATGGCCCCGCCGGGGGCGTATACTTTTCTTGCCCGGGTTGAATTGGAACCGGGTCGTACGGCCGTGATCGCTGGAACCGTTACCTTGATGTAGCAGTTGTATAATCGCGGGAAGATACCTTTCCTTTTAGCCGTGCCGCGGCATGTTTTGTCATGAGGTCCGAAATGAAACAAAAAAGCCGCCAATTGGCGGCTTTTACGTCGGGGTTGCAGGATTCGAACCTGCGGCTTCCTGCTCCCAAAGCAGGCGCGCTACCGGACTGCGCTAAACCCCGAAAACAATAAGCAGTGGGCGATAGACAGTTATTTTGCGTTGGTGCTTACTGCCTACTGTCCACTGCCTGTTTAAGTGCGGATGGGGCGGGATTCGAACCCGCGGTACAGAGTTACCCGTACGACGGTTTAGCAAACCGTTGGTTTCAGCCACTCACCCACCCATCCTGGCTGAATTAAAAAAGCGGACGCAAAGGTAAAGCATTTGTGTCCGCTTTAACAAACTCCTGGGGGAAAAAATTCCGGTTTTAGTGGTTTAAACTCATTTTGATCTTCTTTTCCAATTCGGTCACGGTGTCTTTGAAAATCATATCGGTGTCCATCATGTCCTGCACGGCTTTGCAGGAATAAATGACCGTGCTGTGGTCGCGGCCACCAAAGGTTTCGCCGATGGACTTGAGCGACTTATTCGTCAGTTTCTTAGCCAGGAACATGGAGAGCTGCCGCGCGATGACAATGTTGCGCTTGCGCGTTTCCTGGTGCAGCCGTTGCACGGGTACGTTGAAGTGTTCGGCCACCAATTCCTGGATAAATTCGACGGTAATTTCTTTATTGATGGTGGTAACGAAGTTGCGGATAACTTCCTTGGCCAGTTCGATATCCACATCGCGGCGGATCAGGGTGGATTGTGCCAGCAGACTGATCATGACGCCTTCCAGTTCGCGTATGTTGTTCTTTATATTATAGCAGATAAATTCCAGCACGTCGTTTGGGATCGTGAGTGCCGATCCCTGCGCGGCGAGGTTTGTGATGTCCACGCCTTCCTGGTCCATTTTGGCGCCAAGAATTGCCATGCGGGTTTCCAGATCGGGCGCCTGGAGGTCGGCGCTGAGCCCCCATTTGAAGCGGGAGATAAGCCGGTCTTCGATGCCTTCCAGGTCTTTGGGCGCGCGGTCGGAAGTGAGGACGATTTGTTTGCCGTTCTGGTGCAGCTGATTGAAAATATGAAAAAATATTTCCTGGGTTTTTTGTTTGCCGGAAAGGAACTGAATGTCGTCGAGGATCAACACGTCAATCATCTGGTAAAAATTGACGAAGTCGTTGACGGCGTTATTTTTTATGGCCTGGATGATCTGATTAGTGAATTTTTCAGCGGAGACATATAGCACCGCCTTGTTTTCAAACCGCTTCAGCACTTCGCTACCGATAGCCTGGGCCAGGTGTGTCTTGCCAAGGCCTACATCGCCGAATATGACGAGCGGGTTGAAAGCCGTGCCGCCTGGTTTTTTGGCTATGGCCATGCCAGCATTCCGGGCCAGCCGGTTGCAGTCGCCTTCGATGAAGTTATCGAACCCGTAATTAGGATTGAGTTGCGGATCAACCTTGATCCGCCGGATGCCCGGAATGACAAATGGGTTCTTGATCATCTCTGCGTCGAAGACACCGGGTACGGGCTCGTTGTCTTTTTCTGCCGAGGGTTTGGACGATGGCCTCGGCAAGGCGACCGGCTCCTGGATGG
>CALEYM010000823.1 GCA_937926185.1 uncultured Bacteroidota bacterium
GGGTAGCCAATGAGTCTAACCAGAAACCCTCTAACCAGTAACCTTCTAACCCCCTTATTACCACCCCGGCACAATATTCAAACCCCAGTACCAGCGCCGCGCGTCTTTTGCGGCGGAGATGGGATAGGCGTAAAAGGGCTCGAGGATCAGCGCGCCGAACAGGTTGAACCGCACCGAGGCGCCCACGCTGAACACCGGTTTGTGGATGACACCGGTATATGGCGAGGGGTTTTCAAAATCATCCGTGTCGTAAAACGCCACACCGCCGTCGGCAAACAGGTTCAGGTCGGCGGGTAGCGGAAATTTCACCAGTCCCAAAGGTTTAGGGCCAAATAAAGGCAGGCGTACTTCGGCGTTAAAAACGCCGATTTTACTGCCGGCCATGCGGTTGAACAACTCCGGATCGTTGTTGTACAGATCGTTGGAAGCGTAGCCGCGGATAAACCAGGAGTTGCTCAGGAACAAAGGGTAAACTTGTTCCGAGTTGCCGCCCAGGCGGCCATATCCAAGCGCCCGGAAAGCAAACGTAACGGGCCGGGCCCGGAAATAACGCCTGCCGTCGAGCAACAGGGTGGTAAAATTGAAATCGCCGAAATATTGCTCCACCCCGACGCGGTACCGCCAGCCCTGCAAAGGCGCCGTAAAACCGAAATAGGAGTTGTCGCCGACGTAAGCCGCGTTAATGTTGCTCAGGCTCAGGCTTTGGCCGCCGGGTACGCGCCGTCGGTCGGTGGCAAATGGGAAGCCGAAATCGTCGTAGTAGGTGGAATATTCGGTGATACGGGTGCTGTAATATTCAAAAGCCGCTCCGATTTCGACCCGCCGCGTAACGGAAAACGGATAAAAAGCGAATACGCTGACGCGTTCCTGGAACAAACGTTCGACGCCGAGTACTTCTTCCAGAAAGGTATCGACGACACCCGGGGCTATTTCCACCGGCGTGAGCCGGAGATCGTAATACCCCAGCGAGCGGTAGGGAATATGCGAAAGCGAGGCCCCCCACCCGATCCTCTTTTTATTGTTGATAAAAGAAAACTGGCCGGCCGCATCCACGATCTCGCCGTTGAGCGCCAGGCCGGCATACAACTGGTTGTTGCCCAGAATATCGTCGAACAGCATGTCCACGCCGCCGGCCAAACCGGTGGCGGCGCCAAAGCTGCTGTTGCCCGTGGAAACGCCTATGCCGCCGCCGCCGCCCACGTACGAGAGGGAAAATTTGGGTTTATACTTCGTCGGCGTCAGAATGGTACTGTCTGCCACGCCGCGGATGTTATTGTCCATCAGGCGCAGGTTGGTGTTTACCACGTCGCGTTGGCGGGGATCGAAGGGCGGCAATGTGGCCGGCAGTTTATCCACTTGGTATGGATCCACTTCTTTCAGCGGGAAATCGGCGGCCTTGGCCTGGTGTATTTCGTAGCTCCCCTTTGAGTAGTAGGTGTACAGAATGCGGTCGCGGTCGCCCGATACGGCGATAGCCGGCGCGTAGGGCGTGATACCGGTGATGCCGGTTTGCAGGGTAGTTGCCTGGAATACTTTTTTAGCCGTCAGGTCGTAGTAGTACAGGTTGCGGAAGCCGTCGCGGTTGCTCAGGAAATACAGGTTCCCGTTCGCATCGAATTGCGGATTCATGTTGTCGGCGCCGGGGAACAGGTCGAGTTGTTCCACATCGCCGCTCGTCACGTCCATGATAGCGATATTCATCGTCCAGGCGCCGTTGCTGCGGCCGCGCTGCAGGCTGATCTCATCGGTGGCAAAGGCCAGGTAGCGTCCGTCGGCGCTCCAGGCCGGCAGTATCTCCGCGGCTTTGCTGTTCGTCAGCCGGGTTACCTTTTTGGTTTTAAGGTTGTAGGAATAGAGATCCGTCTGACCGTTGACCAAACCGCTAACGACAATGGTTTTGCCGTCGGGGCTCCAGGCTGGGTTGTTGAATTCCGGAACTTCTTTCATCCGGATGCGTTCGAGGGTTTTTCCCTTGAATACGTCTTTAATAATCAGGGTACTGCGCCCCTGTTCGTACACGTCGAATGCGAAGCGTTTTTCATCGGGCGCCCAGGCGCCGGCGCTTTCGATGAAGTCGAACTGGTCGATATGGCCGTCCTGTGCCGAACTCGCTACTTTTTTGATGATCTTGCCTGTACGGGCGTCGGCGAGGTACAGATCGAGGGTAAACAGGTTTTTTTCCGACAGGAAGATGAGGTATTTGCCGTTTTGACTGATGGATGGGCTGATGTTCATCGATCCGAAGTTTTCCTCGGAAAGCAGCCGTTTGCCCGGCGGGTCTTCTTTTTTATCTTTAATAACCCAACGCCCGTAGTGGTTTTTCAGGGCGTCCGTCCAGGCGTTTGCCAGCGAATCGGGGGTGGTTCCGAGCGTGAGACGTATAGCCGGATCGAGGCCGAATTTGGCGGTGTTCATAAACAGTGGCCGGATGACTTCGTCGCCGTACACGCCGGTCACGAAGGCCCAGAACGCCTGTCCCCAGCGGTAGGGAAAGTATCTGCCGCTATCCAGATCGCGCAGTTTTTTGGGTAGTTCGTCGTTTTTCACCGCGTCGCGCATCCAAAGGGCCGTATGCGCATCCACGCGGCCGATGGAGAGGTATTCGGCCAGGCCTTCCACCATCCAGAGCGGCAGGTTGGCGATATTTTGCAGGCGGGTGGAATCGCCGCTGATGACCATGTGGTACTGAAATGCGTGCACCAGCTCGTGTCCCAGCACGTGGTCGGTTTGCTGGTTGGTCATGGCCACGGGGAAGATCACGCGGTTTCGCAGGCCTTCGGTGACGCCGCCGGTGCCCACGCTGATGTCACCCATGATGGCATTGGTTTGCTGGAACCCGGCGTGGTCGCTGTAGATCAGCAGGGGATTTTTTTCGGTAAAAGTGTCCTGCAAAGCCGCCTGATGCATCAGGTACCAGAGTTCGGCAGTAGCCGCAAGCTCCTTTAATTTTTCCGGGTTGTTCAGGTATTCATAAATGGTGAAATGCGCGGTTTCACTTACTTTGAATTGGTTGTCCTGATAGCGCGGTTTATTGCGGCCAAAATATTGGGCCTGCAACGGCTCGACGGCGAAAGCCAGAAAAGCGGTCAATAAAAAAATGAACTGTTTCATAGCCGTTCTGATTGGATAAACACGGTTAAGTAATTGCTGGTTATAACAAATATCCGGGTGTTTTAACAAAAATAGACGGGAAAAATTTTTGTTTCAGTTGTTAGAGCGACGTTAAATGCAGTAAAAAAGTCCCACGCAGACAAATGTATGCCCTCTGCCGCCCTGTAACAATTTTTACCCCCCCTTATAATGCGCGTTATGTCCGTCCCCTTACCAGTCCGTCCGTTTTTTCAATTGTTTTGGATCGGCGTTTGCGCCGCGGGCATGCTTTTGCAAACTACCCTGCTGCTGGATGAGGTATTGCCTGCTTGCTGGCTTATGGGTTTTGTGTTCGGGGCCACGGTATTCGGATACAACTTTGCCGCGTGGGGCTGGCGACGGTTGATAGCCTGGGTAATGGGTGGCGTTGGTATTTTTTGTTTTTTAAATATTTCAAGGGGGCAACAGCTTGCAACGCTGGCTCCCTTTGTCATCTGGCTGTTTTACTACGATATACGATATCCGGGCCGCGCCGGTTTGCGCAAATACCCGGCAATCAAACCAATAGCTATTGCCATTGCCTGGGCCTGGGTGACGGTTTTGCTACCCCTTCCACTGGAAAGATGGACGGATGCTCCCGTACTTTTCATTGGACGGGCTGCCTTTATTTTTGCGCTGGCGCTGGCTTACGACCTGTGCGATGAAAAGTATGATCGGAGCAAAGGGCTTACCACCCTGGTGATGCAGGCAGGAGTACACAGGGCTTACCGGCTGATCGATATTTCGCTGCTGTTGTCGGGTGTTTGTGTGGGCCTGAATTTTTGGCTGGGTATTTACAGTTTAAATAACACCCTGGCTTTGCTGGTTTCCATCATTGCCGGCAGACAACTGATCCGGAAGATAACAACCCTGACCGAATGGGGCGATTGGAGGAAGGTAGCCATCGATGCGTTGATGCTGATGCAAGTGGGGTTGGTTTGGGGTGCGGACAATTTATCACGCAGAATTTTTATTAAAATGTGCCTCTATTTCGATTTTTATTTGTTCAATTGACTTTCCCGCTTGCAGTTTGAATGCCCAACTTCTACCCGGATGAAGCGTATCCCAGGAAGAAGTTTTCTGGTTGTATCTGCCGCTTCCGGGATCATGATTGCCAAAGCCGTCGATAGTTAGGTTCCATAATGGCCGGAACATCTCGATGAGTAATGATTCTCCAAGCGGAATCCAAATGTCCTCGACAGTTAAATGCCGGCAGTAAAAATCAG
>CALEYM010000824.1 GCA_937926185.1 uncultured Bacteroidota bacterium
GCGCAGGTTGTGGATGCCCGTTTCGTCAATGGTGGGCACAAAACGCATGCGCAGGATCAGCACCTTTGGCGGTTTGCTTACCCGCCGCATGGCTTCTTTGAATTTATGGGCTACGCCAAAAAACAAGGGGCCGTTCACTTCGAATACCTGCACGCCAGGCGGAATGGGGTAAAAATGCAGGCTTTCCGGGTCTTTCAAATCGTCCATTTCCCTTATTTGCCCTTCCACAGGGCGGATATCGCCGATCTCGGCCATACGCCGGATAAATAAAAAGGCGGCCAGTATCATACCGATCTCGATCGCTACCGTTAAGTCGAACAGAACGGTCAGGAAAAAAGTGGTAAGCAACACCATCACGTCGGAACGCTGCCCGCGCAGGATAGCCCGGAAAGTGCGCCATTCGCTCATGTTGTACGAAACGTATACGAGTACGCCGGCCAGCACGCTCAGGGGGATGAGCTTGGCCCAGGGGCCGGCAAATACCATGATCAGCAGTAATACCACGGCATGTACCATGCCGGCCACCGGGGTACGACCGCCGTTTTTTACGTTGGCGGCCGTGCGGGCAATGGCGCCGGTGGCCGGTATGCCGCCAAACAGGGCGGAGGCCATATTGCCCACTCCCTGCGCCACCAGTTCGGTATTGGAACGGTGGTTGCCGCCGACCATCGAGTCGGCCACCACGGCGCAGAGCAGGCTCTCGATGGCGCCCAGCATAGCGATCGTAAATGCCGGCCGGATCAACTGATGGATCAGTTCCCAACTCAGGTGCGGCATCACCGGCGCCGGGATAGTGGCCGGGATGTTGCCAAAACGCGTTTCGATGGTATCGACCGGGATTTGGAAAATTTGTACCAGGGGAGTAAAAATCAGGATGGCGACCAGCGCGCCGGGTACTTTTGTCGTGATTTTTGGGAACAAAAAAGCAATAGCAGCCGTGGCAATGGATATGCCGGCCGCCCAGGGGTTGATCTGGTTAAAATATTGAAAATAGACGTGCCATTTATCCATGAATTCTGCCGGCACCTTTTCAATAGGCAGCCCGAACAGATCTTTTATTTGGGAAGAAAAAATGATGACGGCAATGCCCGTGGTGAACCCGACGATCAGCGAATGCGGGATAAATTTGATGACGCTGCCCAGCCGGCCTATCCCCATGGCCACCAGCAACAGCCCGGCCATAAAAGTGGAGATGATCAGGCCGTCGATGCCGTATTGTTGCACAATGCCATAAACGATGGGTATAAAAGCCCCTGTCGGGCCGCCGATCTGTACCCGGCTGCCGCTGAGCGCGGCGATAAGGAAACCGGCAATAACAGCCGTTACCAGTCCTTTGTCGGGGGTCACTCCGCTCGCAATGGCAAAGGCGATGGCCAGGGGAAGGGCAATAATACCGACGATGATGCCGGCGACGAGATCTTGCCGGAGTTGCTGGCGGGAAATCCCTTCCTTCAGCAAAGTGAAAAACTTGGGATGGAAGGTATCCTGTTGCAACTGTAAAAAAGACTTCAGCCGGTCGATCATGGAAACTGCGAATGAATATCGGACAGATAAACTACATTTACGTCGGTTCCCAAACGATATACTGCAAATTAAATTTTGTCATTCAATGCACACATTTATAATTCGGACAGTCCCCATAATGATATTGTTTGTTTTGACAGCATGGGGTGTGGTGGCACAACGAGCGGCAGACACGCTGCTACGGCAATTATTGGGCCGCTGGGAAGTAGTTTCCTATTCCGAACAGGGCGTACAGGTCGATAAAAAAGCGCCCGCTTTACCGCAAGCCATAAAAGTGTACGAACACACCCGGCAAAAACGCGCCGAACAATGGTACGGCTACCACGAATACGACGATTTGAGCCGCCGCGAAAGCCGCGCCTTCCGGGAATGGCAGGAACGCGACAGCAGCATCGAAGTGCGCCGGATCATGGACGCCATTGCCACGCCTTATTATGCCGTCTTTTTTGCCGACAGTACGCTTTCGGTGTACAATAAGGACGCCGTCAACAACCAGATTCTTTTTCCGGAAGGGCGCCGGTTTTCTTTTGTTCCGCACTTTATGAGCATCACGATCAAAAACCCCGGCGGATTCGGAATTCAATGGCGTGCCCAGGTGTTGTCGCTTACTGCCGGGCGAATGACCCTCTTTTTGCCCGAGGAAGCGGAGGTGGTGGAACTGGTAAAAACGGCGTATTCCTTGCCCTGATACAAATAATTATGGGAACAACAGGATTCGCGGCAGCCCTGGCGCTTGCCGCCGGATTTGTATGGTACACTCACCGCCGAAAATCCCTGACCCCCGACGGCGCGCTGGCGGCCGCTTTCACTGGCCTTTGGGTGTTGTGGTGGGCCGGGCCGCTTTGGCTCCTGCCTTTGTTTTTCTTTTTCATCAGCAGCACCCTGCTGGGGCGGCTGAATAAATACAAGACCGATGCCGCCGATGCCAAACATGGCCAGCCGCGCGATTACCGGCAGGTGTTGTGCAACGGCGGCATCTATGCCCTTCTGGCTATTTGGATGCCGGGGCCCCTCCGGGAAACGGCCCTGACGGCCATGACCCTTTCCCTTGCCGTCAGTACCGCCGACACCTGGTCGTCGGAGATCGGGCAGTATTTCCGGCAAAAAACGGTGGACATCTGGCGCTGGCAACCCGTGCCGGTCGGTCTGTCGGGGGGAGTCAGTGTGGCAGGCACGGCAGGCGGTTTTGCCGGCGCGCTGGCTATGGCCATCCTTGGCTATGCCCTCGCCCCGGATCATTTCGATCTGAAATGGATGCTCCTGGTCACTGCCGGCGGTTTTGCCGGCATGCTGCTCGACAGCCTGTTGGGCGCTACCCTGCAGGCCCGTTACCGCGACGAACGTACCGGCGCCCTTTCAGACCAGCGCGGCGGCCAAAATCGCTTAACCAGCGGCGTGGTCTGGATGAGCAATGACGGTGTGAATTTCTGGAGCAATGCGCTGGTGACCTTCACAGGGATCATGTATGCTTAAAAATTCACAGACGCGACAGGCGCATTTCCAGAAAAGGCCGCCAACTTTTGCCGTCGCGGCTCATCTCGCCGCTTTCCACCCACTGGCCATTATCCAGCCGGATGGTGTACCGGATCTGACCGGCCATCGGATGCGTAAATCCCCAAAGGATGGAACCATCGTCGGCCACGTGGAAATCGGCGTCCACGTGGTTGCCGTCGGCCCGGAAAGCGCGCATCAGGTATTTGCCGTTTTGCTGGTCCCAGGAGATAAAACCCAGCGCCTGGTGAATGATGACGCTGGTGTCGGCGGTATCGCGGCCCACGCCTTCCAGCATGAGCACGCCACCGTTGGCTTTGAAGACGCCGGTTTCCGAAACGATGAATTCATGGCGCTGCGGTCCCATCTGAATCCAGCCGGCGCCCTGCCAGCGCCCTTCCAGAAATTGTACCTTTTGCATGGCGTCGCGAACGGCCGCGCCGGGTTGAAGCCCGGGTTGGGCAAAGAGCGAACCGAGGCAGAGGCTAAACAGCCCTGCTAAAATGGTGTGTTTCATCATTTTTAAATCCGAGATTTAGGTGAACAAAGTTTATGCTTTGAAGTAGGTCTTGAGGTCGGCATAAAAAGCCTCGAAAGCGTCGATCCCTTTTGGAGTGAGTTTGCACAGCGTAAGCGGATAGTTGTTTCTGTATGTTTTTTCCACGTCGATATAACCCGCTTCCTGGAGCTTGCTGATCTGCGCGCTCAGGTTGCCGGCGCTGGCGCCGGTTTCATCTTTCAGCGCGTTGAACTCGGCTTCGCGCACAACCATCAAATACGACATGATGGCCAGCCGCAGCTGCGACAATAGCATGGGATCCAGTTCCTTATACATGATGCTGCCGTGCTTTTTGGTTCAACATATAGCCGGGAACGAGGTACCCCAGCACAATGCCGCCGGCCTGAACCAACACGTGTACGCCCATTGGTAAAGCCAGGCAAACGGCAGCGCCGATCCACAATACCGCCGCGCCGAGCACAAGCGGCCTGAAGCGCATCAGCAGACCGGACATAAAAGTCGCAAAGGCAGCCAGGGTCATCACCAGCGGCACCGGCGATACCTGATTCCGGATGGCCAACACCAGGCTCAGGATCAGTGAGATGGCAAAACCCAGCCATACCAAGCCGTACCATTCCCGAACGAGGTTTCGCTCGTGGTGTTTTTTGTCGCGCCGCCATTCATAGATCAATGCCGCTGGCACGCCGATCAGGGGCATGACCGCCCAAATCAGGTATGGATCGGTTCCGCCCCGCACCTGCCGCAGGTAATACTCGCCGACACTGGCCAGCGCCACCAGCCAGCCCCACAACAAAAAGTGAAAGCCGTTTTCCTGTACGCCTTTTTTGGCGACATCGATCGTTTCGCGAATAATACGCAGGCTCTCCTGTGGGTTCAGTATTTTCTCTTCGTTTTCCATAAAAGGTTTTAGTTTACAACGTGAAATTTTTCACAAATGTAAAGTAGTTTATTTTTTAAACTAAAATTATCGACGAAATTTGACCCTTGATCGTCAAATCAAGTGACGACGCTTACTTCTCTTCCGAACCGATATTATAATTGAAACCCACACCGAAGGTCCACACGACGCCACTTTCACCCGGATCAATGATCAATCCCCAATCGGGCCGTATAGCCCAGCGGTCGAGGTTCTGGCTAAATCCCAATCCCAGATTGAGGGCAATGAGCAAATCGGCTTCCGACTCAAAAAAAATGTCGGTGCGCGCGCCGAAAGTGCCCTCGAAACGGTTGTTTTTGGCCGGCAGGGTGAATAAAAAAGCCGGGTGCATGCCCCAGGTGGTTTCGCCTTCTGCGAAATACATCCCGAACGGAAACATCATGGCAAATTTGCCAGGCACCACGCCGAATTTGGGGCCAAACCCCAGGTAGTTGAAACCTTCCCCATCGGAGTCGACCGGCAGCAACCGTTCGTACCGCATTTTCAGGTTGATGCGCTCGTTGATGCCGTACCCGAAGCCGATGCCGAGTCCGTTGCTTAAGCCCTCCGATTCGCCGTCTTCGGCAGCAAGGCTGTGGGAAAATCCCACCTTTATTTCTGTCGCACCTTTTGGCAGCATCCGGGCGCTTTCATAAGGCACGATACATTGTGAAAGGCTAAAAAGCAGGCACAAAAATAGTGCGGCGCGAAGTGCGGTAATACGTTTGCATTGTTTCATAAGGTATTGTTTTATAAGGTAAAAAATCGGGAGTGTGGCCAGGGCCGTGGTTACTTTCGCGTCGCTTTGAAGGTGCCGTTGGGTTGAATAAAATTAATAGCCGTTGCTTTGCCATTTCCATCCACTTCAAAACGGACGCTGTACCCGTCGATGACTTTAAGTTTGAATTCATGGTTACCCACGGGCAGGGTTTCATAATCCGGCTGGCCCGGAACAAAAACCATCAGCGTGTTGTCTGGGCGCAGGTAAACTTTACAGGTCATGCCGCCCAGCGCGTACTCGCCGCAGTAAATTTCCAGGTCGCTTTTTTCCACTTTCACCGCGGTCGCTTTTTTGGAAAACACGATTTCCTTTACCGCCGGCTCCAGCCCAACGGCATGCAGTTCGGCGATCTCGCCTTTCAGGTCGGTGGTAAATTGCAGCCGGATGGGGCTACCCTCATCCACGCCCATGCCATCCGTTTGGGAGATCGGTTTGAAAATGTCGTAGTGGTAGTGTTGCAGGTAAAAGTTGGCATAAGAAGAACGGGCAAACAACGAGTCGTTGCGCGCGCTCACAACCAGGCTGCCATAACCGGGATGGGAATAGTTTCCGGCAAACTCCGGCAACGCATGAGAGGGCCGGGTGCCAGTTTTCCGCCCGAGGTCTTCGGGTTTTCCGGCGGCTTTCGCGGCGGCTATTTGTTTCCCGGTGCGGGCTTTCAGGTCGGTCTGCCAGTCGTGGTATGTCAGGCCCAGCAGTCGGTCTGCGATCAGGTTGCGGATCACCGACGTTGCCTGCGAGCCGTTCTGGTTGACCAGCACTACGATGCCGATACTGTCGCCGGGGAAAAAACATACGTTTGCCGAGAACCCGTTGATATTGCCGCCGTGCTCTACGCGGTAGTGTCCATAGTAGGAGGAAAGCATCCAGCCCAGGCCATAGTTGCGAAAGTAGATGTTGGGGTTATCCGCGCCGGGCGCATCGCCGCCCATTGCCATCTGGCCGGATATGGCCTGGCCCAGGTAAGCGGAAGGCAGTATTTCCTGACCGTTGAATTTGCCGCCGTTGATCCAGGCGATCAGCCAGTTGGCCATTTCCGAGGCGCTGGCGTTGATGCTGCCCGCCGGCCCCATTCCTTCAATGCGGTAATAGTCCATAAATTTGACGGCGCCGTCTTTTTCCGAGTACCCTTTGGCCACGTCGGCGGTGGCCGGCGCGTTCCAGATGTCGAACATGGCCGTTTTCATGCCGAGCGGCTGAAAAAATCGCTCCCGGATATTGTCTTCCCAGGATTTGCCGCTCAACTTCTCGGCAATCACGCCCTGGAGCAAGAATCCGAAGTTGTTGTATTGCCATCGTTGGCGCAGCCCCACAGAGGGTTCGAAATACGCCATGCGTTGTACAAAACTGTCGCGTGTGGTTGGATTGAGATACCAGGCAAGGTCGTGCCGGGGCAGGCCGCTGCGGTGGCAGGCGAGGTCGCGCACGGTAAGGTAGTTGCTTAGTTCGTCGTTGTACAGCCGAAGGCCGGGCAGGTAGGCGGTTACCTTTTCATCGAGGTCGAGTTTGCCCTCGTTGGCTATTACGCCGAGCAGGGCGCTGGTGAAGGCCTTGGTGCAGGAGCCGATCTGGAAAATGGTGTTGGCCGTGGCCGGTTTTTTCGCCTCGTAATCGCTGAATCCGAAACCGCCGGCAAACAGCACTTTGTCTTTTTCCACCACGGCCACGCCGCATCCGGGGGCATTCCAGCCGGACAGTACGCGGTTGATCATGGTGTCGAGGCCTTTGAGGCGCGTATCCTGGTTTTTTTGAGCTAAAATTGGAGTGAGGGCGAAAAACAGGGCCAAGGTTGGAAGCGCAATGATCTTCATACCGATTAATTTAGGTTAGACATGAAAATGTCAAAGATGCAAAGCCGCCGGCAATGTGTTTGCATACTTTGGCAGAGCAATGAATTTATTGGACAATTTTTGTTATTTCCCAGCCTTATACCTTATCACTTCCGCTTTCTCAATAGTAATCAATCCGCCAGATCGGGTCGATTCGAAGAGTTGCTCCACAATTAAGGTAAAAGCCCTGATCTTTTCTTCCGAATCCACGATTTCCACTACCATGGGCAAATCGACGGAAATATCGAACAGTTTGGCCGTGTGCACCCTGCTATTGGCGCCGTAGCCCATAACGCCTTTTAAAACCGTGGCGCCGGCCAGGCCCTGTTTTTTCGCTTCATACACAAGGGCCTCATACAAGGGCCGGTTCCCGGCTTTATCAGATTCGCCGATGAAAATGCGCAGCAGTTTGGCGTTCGGATCTTTTTCCATGATCAGAAGAATTTAAAAAGAGTAATGCCCGCGAATGTGGCCAATAGTCCGAAAAATACGCTCGCGCTCACATACAGGGCAGCGCTCCAGAACTGCCCGTCGCGCAGCAGGGCCAGCGTTTCGTTGGAAAAGGCGGAGAAGGTGGTGAATCCGCCGCAAAAACCCGCGGCCAGAAACAGGCGCCATTCAGCGGGCAGGTTCGTTTTTTCACTCAGGCCGAAAACCAGGCCGATGAGAAAACAACCGGCGATGTTGACCCCCAGGGTACCGTAAGGAAAGGATGACAGGAATTTATTTTGAATAAATTGGGTGGCCAGATACCTTAAAGTTCCACCGATGAAGCTACCCACTCCGACCAATAAAACCAGTTTCATGCTTAGTCATTTAAGTGCGGTTTAGATACTTGATAATCAATATATTGGCACTGCAACATCAGTCGTTTTTTTAAAACTTCCATCGCGTCAAATTTTGGATAAAGATAAGGCTTCCAATATTACCTCACAAGCAAGGCGGATTTCCGCCTCTCCTATCGTCAGTGGCGGCGCAATACGCAAACTCCGGTCGTTGAACAGGAACCAATCGGTGATCACACCGCGGTCGAGACAATGCCGGATAGTCCGTTGCACCAGCGCCGCTTCGCCCAGATCGACGGCCAGCCAAAGCCCGGCGCTGCGCACTTCTTTGATCGCCGGATGTACGAGCAACTCGCGGAACAGGCGCTCTTTTGCAGGTACCGCGGCTATCAAATCTGTTTCCAATAATTCCTGTAAAGTGGCCAGTGCCGCCGCTGCGCACACCGGATGCCCCCCGAACGTGGTAATATGCCCAAGCGGCGGATCGACAGACAACACCTGCATCATGTCCCGGGGCGCCACAAATGCGCCGATGGGCATACCGCCTCCGAAGCCTTTGGCCAATAACAGGATATCGGGCCGGATACCATATCGTTCGAAAGCAAAAAGAGAGCCAGTACGCCCGTATCCGGCCTGAATTTCGTCGAGGATGAGCAGGGCGCCCGTTTCATCGCAGCGCCGGCGCAGGGCCTGCAGCCAGGCGGCCTCGGGCAGCCGGATGCCGGATTCCGCCTGCACCGTTTCCACGATCACGGCGGCCATATGCCGGTCGATGGCAGCCAGGTCTGCCATGTTGTTGAAATCGATGTGCCGGATGCCGGGCAACAGGGGATGGTAGGGCAGGGTAAAATCGGTGGGCGACATCAGGCTGGCGGCGCCCTGTGTGCTGCCGTGATAGGCCTGCCGGCAGGCTACGAAATCGGGGCGGCCGGTGTAGCGTTTGGCGAGTTTCATGGCGCCTTCCGCGGCCTCGGCCCCCGAATTGACGAAGTACACCGCGTCGAGTCCGGGCAGTTGCCCGGCCAGCAAGGTGGCCAGTTGCACCTGTGGGGCCAGCACGTATTCACCGTACACAAGGGTATGCCAATACCGGTTCAGTTGTTCGTGTACGGCCTTCTCCACCCGCGGATGCCGGTGCCCCAGGCAACTGACGCCGATGCCGGCGATCAGGTCGAGGTACTTTTTGCCGGAGGTATCGTATAAATAAAGCCCTTCGGCATGGGAAATCTCCAAAGCAAGGGGTGCAGATGACGTTTGCGCGACATGTTGCAGAAAGAGTTGGCGAAGACTATGCATGTTTTTCTTGCAGGAACAAATTTTTGCACAAATATTTGTGGCATCGCCGACATGCCCAACGTCTAATGAGCAAAACGGCTGATTTTCTGTTTAATCCAAGTTGAAGCCCCCCGAGGGAGTTACCGATTGCACCGACGGAACAAGGGAACAGCCGATCTGACCACATCCAGCGCACAACCCGACCATGACTGCTGAAGCATTAATCGCTTATGACATTCCTGCCCTTTCCACAGCGCAAACGGGCAAGGACGCATTCCACTCGTTGAACGATCATCATGTAAGACATTTGCCGGTGGTAGAAGGACGACGTTTGGTGGGTCTTCTTTCCGAAGAAGACATTTTTAACCATAAATTGTACGAACCCATCGGGGAGTACGATTTCTCACTGTTGCGCCGTTTTGCCGTGCGCGGAACCGACCACGTGTTCGAGGTGATGCGCGTAATGGGCGACAACCGCCTCACGGTGATACCGGTAGTGGACGAAGAGGGAAATTATCTGGGCCTGATCGCCCAGAACGACCTCCTGCGCTATTTTGCCAATTCTGCCTCATTTACCGAGGCCGGTGGTGTGCTGGTGCTCGAAATGAACCGCCGCGACTATTCGCTCGCCACTATTTCCCGTATCGTCGAAGATGAGGATGCCAAGATTCTCAGTTCGTTCGTCACCTCCGGCCCCGATGCCGAACTTGTGGAGCTGACACTCAAGATCAACCGGCAGGAACTCAGCCGCATAGTGGCTTCCCTGCAACGCTACGAATACGAGGTGAAAGAATCTTTTGCCGAACTGGATTATGCCGATTCGCTGCAGGAACGGTATGATTCGTTGATGAGCTACCTTAATGTTTAGAGGGGTTTAGAAGGTTTAGAGGGTTTAGAACAGCACTCTAAACCCTCTAAACCCTCTAAACCCTCTAAACCTCCCCCCTCACTTCCCAATCCTTTTATTGATATCCTCGATACCGGTCTTGCGTTGCCGGGCGCCCTTGATGTTATTGTTGCCGAAGCGGTAGTTCAGGTTGCAGCGTACGGTGCGGCTTTCCCAGGTGCCGCGTCCGGCCATATAAAGCCCGGGTGTAAAATCATTCACGCTGCTCCAGCCGGCGGTGCCCAGGATGTCGCCGAAGGACAGGCTGGCGGTGGCTTTGCCGTCCAGAAATTGTTTTTTAATGCCGAAATCCATCGCTCCCTGTGCTTTGCTCCGGAATACGGCGCCCCAGATGGAGGGGGAGTTGTACCAGCCGGACAATTGCAGCGACCAGCCTTTTGGCAGGCGGAACGTGTGCTCACTGTACAGATTAACCGCTTTAAAAGTCTCACTGATCGTAAAGCCCTCGCGAAATTTGGCATCATAGGATGCAATAAATCCCGTAACACTCACATAAACCTGCCACCATTTGGCAATGGGAATCGGTGCGCCGATACTGATAGAAAAATTGTCCTGGACGGCCACGTTGTCGTTGGTCAGGAATGTGCGGTCGGTTTCGGTGGTGTCGATCACTTCGGTAAACATGTCGTTCGTATGGCTGTATCCGATCGTCGTGTTCAGCATACCCATGAAGGTGTGCGTCAGTTCGAGGTTGTTGGTAAATTGGGGCCGCAGGAAGGGGTTGCCTTTTTTGTAGGCCAGCTCGTCGAGGCGGTCTTCGAAAGGGTTGAGGTCGCGGTAGTTGGGCCGGTCGATACGGCGGCTGTAAGTGAGGCCGAACTGGTTTTTTTCGTTCATGTTCCAGGTCAGCGCCGCGCTGGGGAACCAGCTCAGGTATTTGTCGCCGTTGCTTTCACCGCCATTTGGTTTCAGGCTGGTCAGGTCGCCCTGCCAGTCGGTATGTTCGGCGCGCAAGCCTGCCTGGAATCCCCATTTTTTGACCTGGATATTGTAATTCACGTATCCGGCACTGACCAGTTCCTCATACACGAAGCGGTTGCTGCGGTTGATATCCGGTACCGGGGTTTCGTCGATCACGTTAAAGAAGTCAAATGTATTATCGGATTTTACCTGGGCGAGTTTGAACCCTACACCGAGTTTGCCTTTGAACAGCCGTTGCTCGTAGTCGGCTTTTACCATCCAGATGTCGATATCCGTAGGGGTGTTGTTCCGGTAAATTTTTTGCGACAGGATGTTTTGTTCCGTGGGGTCTTTGTAGAAGTTCGGCTGGTAGGACTCGGCGCGGAACCGGTAAAGGCCGCGGTTGGCATCGAGGGTCAGTTCGTGGCCGCTGGTGTCGGCAAAGCGGTAATTGAGGTTAAAATTGAAGTTGTTGCGGTTTTGCGGCACCCGGTTGGAGGCCACCAGTACCGAGTCGAGTTGGTTGGACGCGTCGAGGGAATAAATATCGGTGCGGGCTTCGTTTTCCCAGGGGCCGTGGGCGTGGCGGCCGTCGGCGACGAAGCCGATGGTGTGTTTGGAATTCAGGAAAAAATCGGTACCGAGTTTAAAATTGTGGTTATTGTTGTTGTCCTTCATCAGGCTGGCTTGATCGAATATTTTACCGGCCTGTTCGCGGTATAAATAGATATCGTTGTGCCAGTCGCCGAAATGGTTGCTGTAATTGCCGAAAACGTTCATACGCTGGTTCCGGTGGTTAAAGGAGAGGTTGCCTCCGCCTTTGAGGGTTTCGCCGTAGACCGCTTCGCCGCCGATAGAGCCGTTAGTACCGGTAGTACGAATCTTGCGTGTTTTGATATTGATGATACCGGCATTACCCGAAGCGTCGAATTTGGCGGAGGGGTTGGTGATCATTTCTATGGCTGTGATGTCTTCGGCCCGCATACCTTTCAGGATGTCGGCCAGGTCTTTACCGTCCACACGCACGTCGCGGCCGTCGATTTGGAACCGGACCGTGTTTTTGCCGCGCAGGCTGATCCGGTCGTTATTATCGATCACCACACCGGGAGCTTTGCGCAGCAATTCGAGCGCGTTTTGCCCTTGCGCGTTGATATTGTCTTCCACGTTGAGGATGGTTTTGTCGGCCTGCACTTCGATGACGGGCTTGCGGGCAACGATGGTAACGGTTCCAAGTTCTCGTGTTTTCTCCTGCAATACAATGGTTTCCAGGATTTTATCCCCGCCGTTGTATTCAAATACGGGCGTTGCGCCTTTTCCCATGCCAACCAGGTCGGTGTTGATGAAATAGCGACCGGGGGAGATGTTTTCGAATTCATATTTCCCGTCAGTATCTGAAATGCCGCCTTTGATCAGGGCGGTATCGGCCGCGTTGTACAGGAGAACGGTAGCGAATTCGGCGGGAGCGCCGTCAGATTGACGGATTTGACCGCCTATTTTTTGTGCCATGACGGAGGCGCTCAACAGTACCGTGCCAAGCAGGGAGAGGAAGAAGGTTTTCATAGCTTAACTTTTAATTGTTGTTTTTGTTTTCGGCACAAAGATGTGGTATTTAATGTACTATGCAATGCATAGAACCTGTTAAAATAATCATCTTTTCTATGAAAGGAAAACTTGGGACGATAAAAGGCCTGCTGTGCACTATTAACGGAGCCGGCCCGGAGGAGTCTTTTTGGGAAGGCACAGTATTCAAGACAGCGCGAAGGACAAGTATGTTACAGTTTGGCTGCAATAGTTTTAGTTAAATTTCTGATGCCGGTTGACCCGATTTGTTGTATTTCCAGCTTGGTTATTCCGCGGGAATGTTCTACTTTTGCACCCGCTTTAAGCGATAATTCATTTATTTTTTCACAAGTAATTGAAAATGAGACATTACGAAGTCACCTTCATCGTAGATCCAGTGCTGTCGGGCGATGAAGTCAAA
>CALEYM010000825.1 GCA_937926185.1 uncultured Bacteroidota bacterium
AGCAATGCTTTTTTCCAGTTTTTCAATCTGCCGGTTCAGGGAGCCGATGTTTTTTTGCACCGAACTGCTTTTATCTTCTTTGCCAAAATTGAAATTGGCCACCTCTTGCACGAAAGCGGAATAGTCGGCTTGTATTTCGCCAATCTCCAGGTTTTGTAACACTTTTATGTTTGTCCAGGCGTTGCCGCTGAGTTGTTGCCATTGCTCTACCGCTTCATCCAGGCGTCTGACGTCGTCGTATTTCGCCGTACTTTCCAAAACAGCCAAAACAGCGCCTGCTTTTACCGTGCTTTTATCTTTCACAAACAAACGGGCAATATGGCCGTCCACGCGCGCCACGATTTCCACTGGCGGGGTAGCGGTCGTGATCACCACTTTGGCTTCGATCACGTCCGGGTAACTGATCAACGCGGCTACGCCCAGCAGCGCGGCGATGCAGGTGAACACGATCATGGTACCCCAACGCACCAGCCAGCCGGGCGGCGTGCCCAGTATTTCCTGCACATCCTCCGACCGAAGTTCTACATATTCCCGTTCTTCCATGGTAGTTAAAGCCCTAATTCTAACTGATTTTTGACCAAATGATAATATGCTCCCCGGTTATAGGTCAGTTCGTCGTGGGTGCCCTGTTCCACCACTTCGCCTTTCTCCAGTACGATAATATTATCGGCGTTCCGCACGGTGCTCAGGCGATGGGCAACAATGATTACGGTTTTATTCCGGAAAACATGCTCCAGATTGTGCATGATCACCCGTTCGTTGTAGGCATCGAGGGCGTTGGTGGCTTCATCGAAAAAGATATAGTTCGGATTTTTATACACTGCCCGCGCGATCAGTATGCGCTGTTTTTGTCCCTGGCTGAGCCCGACGCCGTCCTGCCCGATCCGGGTGTTGTACCCCAGGGGCAACGATTCGATAAAAGTTTGAATATTGGCAACTTTCGCGGCATACAGCAGGCGCCGGCGGTCGATGGTTTCCTCTCCGAGCGAGATATTCCGGGCAATGGTGTCGGAGAAAATAAAACCATCCTGCATGACCACCCCGCAGTGGCTGCGCCAGAGTTTGTGATCGACGTTGGCGAGGTTAATATCGCCCAGGCGTACGCTGCCTTCTGTGGGCGGGTAAAAATTAAGGAGTAATTTTACAAGGGTTGTTTTGCCGCTGCCACTGCTGCCGACAATGGCGGTCACTTTCCCTTCCGGAAACGACAAGCGGACATTGTTCAGCACCCAGGGATCGTGCGGGCCGCCATAGCGGAACGACATGTTTTCCAGCACGAGGTCGCCGTTAGCGGGCAGAACTGTTACCTTGGCATGATCTACCGGTTCCTCGTCGGGTTTCAGGTGGATTTCATTCATGCGTTCCAGGCTGATCTTGGCTTCCTGTGCGGCCAGGATAAACTGCACCAGCGATTCCAGCGGGGCGTTCATGTGGCCGATGATGTATTGTACGGCCAGCATCATACCAAGCGACATATCGCCATGAATAACGGCAGTGGCAGCGGTCACGGAGATCAGGATGTTTTTGCCTTCGTTGATAAAAGCTGCGCCCGCGCGTTGCATCTGGTCGGTGGCCAGGTATTCGACGTTGATGCGGAACAATTTGGCTTGTATGCGCTCCCATGCCCAGCGCTTCTGACGTTCGGCATTGTGCAGTTTGATTTCCTGCATGCCGTTAACCAGCTGGATCAGCGCATTTTGGTTGTCGGCCATTTGTTCAAACCGCCGGTAATCGAGCGCCCGCCGGCGGTGCATGAAAATAGCCACCCAGCCAAAATAGAGTATTGCCGCGATAAAGAAGATGGCAAAGATCCAGACGTTATAAAACAGGAGCACCAATCCGAATACCCCCAGACTGACGACCGAGAAGAGTGTGACCAGCGAAGAGGAGGTCAGAAAGCGCTCCACCCGCTCGTTATCGTAGATGCGCTGCAGCAAATCGCCGGTCATTTTGGAGTCGAAAAACGCCATGGGCAGGCGCATCAGTTTGATCAGGAAGTCCGAAACCAGGTTGATGTTCACCCGGGTTCCGATGTGCAACAGAATCCAGCCCCGGATAAACTCCACGGCTACCTGGCTGAGGAACAACATGCCCTGAGCCGCCAGGATCAGGTACACAAAATTGAGGTCGTTGAGTTGTACGCCCTTGTCTACCAGGGCCTGCATCAGGAACGGGAATACCAGCATGACCGCGCTACCCAGGATCAAACCCAGCAGCAGTTGCCAGATCAGGCGTTTGTGCGGCACGAGATATTGTCGCAATATGCCCAGACCGGCCCGGTTGACCGTTTCGCCTTCCCGTTGGAAAAACTCCGGGCTGGTTTCCAGCAAAAGCAGTATGCCCTGTGGTTCGGTGTTATAAACATCGCTGATCCAGCCGTCGAGAAATTCCTGTTCGGTAAGTTGTTCCTTTCCCACTGCCGGGTCGGCCACGTACACTTTGCCGTTTGCAATGCGATATACAACCAGGAAGTGGTTTTGTTTCCAGTGGGCAATGCAGGGCAAGGGCAATTCTGACTGCAAGCGACTGAACCCTGCTTTCACGCCGAGCGTCCGAAAACCGATTTTTTCGGCGGCGTCGGCGATACCCATCAGGGAGACGCCCTCGCGATCCAGGTAGGAAATTTCCCGCAAATAGTCGAGCGAATAATGGCGTCCGTGGTAACGGGCAACCATGCGAAGACAAGTGGCGCCGCAGTCCGAGGCGTCGAGCTGTTTATAAAAAGGGAAACTGTCGGCCAGCATATCGTGTGGTCATTGGGCTCCTGAAATGCTTATTAAACGCAAAACTACTTGTTTTAGATTTTTAATCCCG
>CALEYM010000826.1 GCA_937926185.1 uncultured Bacteroidota bacterium
ATTTGATACTGGCTGGCCACCGAAGCGGCATCGGCAATCGGGTATGGCGTGCCGTCGGTCCAGTTGCCCTGAGTTCCTCCGACGCAGCCGGAGGGGCCAAAAATACAGGGGATGTTCGTGGTGGCATCGCTTTCAACGGCTATAACGAATGCTTCATTGGTACCAGGCGGGCCGTATTGATCCCATAAATTAGCCAACGCGTGGGATTGGTGATAGTTCCAGCACGGGGCGCACCAGGTGGCGAAAAAGTCGAGATAAACGGTTTTCCCCTGATCAAGTAGAGTATACAGGGTGTGCGACTGGTTGTCCACCACGTTTGTCACGGTAAAATTCGGTGCGACGGTGCCGTCCGGCAACTGGGCTAAAAGCGGATTAGCGCCCATCCAAACCAGAGACAGGAGAAGTAGGATTTTTTTCATAAGCAGCAAAAGGATTGTTGTACATCAAAAAAGAAGGGCGAAATATATTAACAGTTGCCTGAATATTCCCTCAATTCCCCAATTTTTTATTTAAAAGCCGCCAAGATGACAATTATTAATTTCATGGGGAGTTTGCAAAGCAGGATAAAAATTTATCAAAAAAGCGAAAATTTGCTATCTGCGAAATATTAAAATTTGTATGTGCCTGTTAATCAGTTATTTAATCTACTTTGTATGCATAGATTGCCTTCCCGTTACCGGCAATCAGGATATGATGCCCCGCGTTTGAGGCAGTTTGACTCATTATAAAGGGGGTTGAGCCTGCCAGGGGAAAAGCCGAATGCAGGTCTCCATTCTGGCCAATGAGAGAAATCTGGCGTTTTATTTTGTTCAGGCTTCCTAATTTGCCGCGGCACCCCGTGTGAAAGAGCGTGTCCTGTGGGACAGAAAAGGTATGTTGGAATCTGGTTTTTAGCCTGGCGCCATCATATACAAATCCTTTCATATCCTGACCTCTCAATACGGTCAGGCTGCATTTGCGATCGCCGGCGATTTCCTGAAGCGCCAAAAAGGGCAACCCCGTTGAATTTCCCAACGAAAGCAAGCTGGATATTTGCCCCCTGAGATTGCATGAAAATATCCTGCCGGAAGTATTCATGCAAAGAATTCGCGGGGAGCTGGTATTTTCATCCATTTGAGGGGGTGATGCGGTAAAGTCTCCATCCAGGCGGACTTGCGCAAAATGCGGCGCGCCATTCCGGTTAAAAGCAGAAAGCAACCCATCGCGACTCAAGGCGACTAAAAAGTCTTTATCCTGCCATTTAAAATGTGTTAGTGAAAAGGAAACGGCCCCGGCGCCCGAACGTGGGTTCCAGCCAGACAGTGGCCGGCCATACTGGTCGAAGCCATATATGTTGCCGTTTTCGCATGAAATGAAAAGAGAATAATTCTGCGTGTTAAAAAAATCGACTGCCAAAAGGCCGTTAGTGGCCGGCGATTGCAATTTTAGCGGGAATCCATCTGCTTCCCTGCCCTCATCATCCACCACCCAAACCGCATCAGACGTGTTAAAGAGAAAGTATAAGTTGCCGTTTTTATAAAAATCGATACCGTGAATCCGCGACAAAACCTGCTCCGTCAGCTGTTTTCGCCATACGAGCGTCCCGCCTTCGGTAAACCGGTACAATTGATGTTGATCATCCTGGATAAAAACAGCCAGCCCGGCGGCGCTTGAGTCTGCCATGCGGACTAAACTGGGCGCCCCGACCGCCTGCCCGTTCAAGGCTGCCTTCCACAAAATGCTGGCGCCCGGGTCGTTTTTGCCAAGCGGCTGACAGGCCACCCGGCCCGAGTAAGTTTTACCGTCTTTTGTAGTTAAATTCAATCCTGTCAGGCCAGTGTGTTGCAACCGGGAAATATCCTTTGTCATGCCGGGGTATAATTCCCCATCAAATATATTTTTTAAAAAAACGGGCAGATACGAAAAATTGAACCCGACAAAAATATCGCTCTGCAAGGCCTGGTTTTGGGTGAGCGCGAGAAAATCCGGCATGTTTCCCAGCGTTTGGCTGACAATGTATTTGTCTATCAAAAGTTCAATGGCGGGGCACGTCGAGGCAAATACGACATAGTTTCCCAGGATGACGCATGCCGGATTTTGAAATCCCGCGTTGTTTTCACCTGCAACCGGAGCAAGCAAGGACCGGTTGAGAAACTGAGAGACTTCAAACGTTTGATAATCATATTGTTTCAGAAGGCCGTACCGCGCCCCGTATTGGCCCAGTTTCAATGGCGCCAATACGCTGTCGGCCATACCAAAAGCAACAAACTGATCATCCGCCATGCCCGGCGAGTTGGGTTCGATGATGAAACAGGCTGCTTCGTTTCCCAACCACGGATGGATGTATTCTTTGAAATCGTCCGATCCGGCCGCGTCAGGCAGGAAGCCGGCCAGTTGTTCTGCCGATTTGAATCCTGCCCGGGCCAGTAAAGCCGTGTTGTCGGGGAGAATGGAAAACAATGCCTGGCGGTTGTCCCAATTTGCGCCGCCTTCCTGCGCCTGCGCCGGCAAACCGGCCGATACGCGCCACTGGCCGCTGTTGTTTCGGCTCAGATTCCACCATTCTATTTTTCCGGCAAGCCAGTGTGGCAACCTGCTCCAGGGGCCGGTGGTTTGTCCCTGAAGCCTGCCGGCGAAAACGCCGGACCGGAATATAACCTGGATGGCCGGCGCTGTTTCGTCGCCCTGATCCTGGCGGAAGGCGGTTTTTGTCCACCAGGAACCCCGGTTTTCCAATTGAACCAGGGCATCCTCCACCAAATAAGAAAAACGGGAAAAAAGCAATAGGTTTTTGCTGGCGCCCACCACCATTTTTGTCCCCCCGGCCAAATACAAAGTAAATAAAGTGTGGCCTTTGAAAGTGGAGGTGAAAATACGTTTTGCGGTGGGAGTACCGGATGTCAGTTGAGCGGCGTCGGCTTCCTGGCCCAGATCGAGCATGTAAAGGCCATGCAAACTGTCTGCCGCCTGTAGACTGAACGCGACAGCCATTTCCCCTTGTTGAAACGCTGCACGCACCGCCGGCTGGTGTCGCAGCAATTGGAGGGCCAAGCCGGCATCCGTTTTAGCGGAATTGAATATGGAAACTTCCGGCAAAGCGCCCTTTGCCCCGGCAGCGGAATCCGGTATCGCGGCGGGTAAAAATCCCTGAAAGTTCAACACAACGGCCATTTGCGCAGGAATGGCCCTAAACACGGAATAAGATCGGTTGGAACAATAAGCCCAGTACAATACGCCGGTGAGCAAAAACGCCGCAAGTCCCGCATAACGCCACTGCAACCCATTTGAAAAATTGTTCATCGGGAATGATTTGCGGCGAAATAGACATTTTTTAGGGAATTTAGCCGCAAAAAACCGGGTGTTTTACATATTATTACCTGATTTTTCTGCTAAGACATTGATTTACAATCACTAACATTCCAGCATGGCAAACCGGAAAATTTACATAGCCGCTATTTCGGGGGCATTGGCCGTGGCGCTTGGCGCCTTCGGCGCGCACGGCCTGAAACCGCATTTGGATGCGTATCAACTGGCTATTTACGAAAAGGGCGTTCAATATCAATTTTACCATACCCTTGCGCTGTTGGCCGCGGGTATGCTCGAAGCGCAAAAAGGCACGTCAAAATGGCTGGATTATGCAGGATGGTTGTTTTTAGGCGGCATCCTTTGTTTTTCCGGTTCGCTATACTTGCTGGCATGTCGCGATATGCTGCCCTTTTCCGTTGCCTGGGCAGGCCCGGTTACGCCGCTCGGCGGCGTTGCGTTTATCGCGGGATGGCTAACGCTGTGGCAAGCGATGAGACAGCCGCCGCGAATACCGCAATCATAAAATCATAAACCCAAAAGCGCGCAAAGTGCTAATCTCTATCAAGGCCCTTTGTGCGCTTTTGGGTTTATATTTTTAATATCACGGACGCAAAACGGAGAATTTCCGGAGTGTCTGCCCCTCGCCGCTTTGCAGCATCACAACATAAAGGCCATTTTGCAGGCCATCCACCGGCAATTCGACCGCCGAATCGCCACTGGTAATATTCAAACCGTTTTGGGTGTACACCCGGCGGCCGGCCATATCGAATATTTGCAGATTTGCTTCAAAATTGCGCTCTGCGCTGACATATAAAGTTGCCAGGCCGGCGCTGACCGGATTGGGAGCAACCTGAAGGGCGTTCAGGCCATCGATGTCGCGTACGGCCGAAGTCAGCGAGGTTTTAAAGGATTGTTGGCGCGGCGTCGCACAGGTAACATATTCATTGAACGGGCGTACACGCCAGTAATAGGTTCTGTTCGGTTGAAGACCTGTGATCAGTTTGGAAGTGGATGTCACAATATGTGATTGCGCCTCGGGGGAATTATAGGCAAATATTAAATCTACCTCAACCAGGTAATAGGTAGCGCCATCTACCGGGTTCCATTCCAGCAGCACTTCGTCGTAGAAAGGCGTGGTGGATGTGTTGGCCGGAGAAACGAGCATGTTTGCCGGGGTGTTTATCTCCGCGGCTGCCGGGGCAAAATTATTGTCCAGATAATTCCGGCCGGAAGAGGCCAGGTCGGTCAGTATCAAGTCCTGCTGGTCTTCGGTAAAAACGTGGTTCGTACATTCCAGGAAATAACCCATCATATTGGTTTCCATCGGATTGACCAAAACTCCGGTGGGGTCCTTGGCGCCCAGGTCGTAATCGCAATCGGGAAATCCAAGGCCGAGGTTGTAATCTGCCGGGGTATCGCACAAATAGTCGCCGGCCACGGCACAATTCGATCCGTTGGCTCTTTCCGTCGGCACACCGTCGGGTGAAACAGTCGGGGCTACCGGCCAGGTAGGATCGGTTGAATCGAACTGGTTGCTTTCCCAGCCGTTGAATGTATGCAGCAAACCGAAGAAATGGCCGACTTCATGCGGCAGGGTCAGATTTCCCGTCAGTTTTATCTCGGCTTTTTTCGCCACGATCCAGTCTCTCGGTATATTGTAGTAGGCCAGCGCCTCGCCTTCGGTGTTACTGCCGGAAGCCGCTACATCCACGATATAAACATTTATGGCTTTGTTGTGCCGTTTGTTATGCATGGTCAGCCAGGACGTCTGGTTGGCGTATACGTTGTTATCGTTGATCGTGTAATCGAACAGCGTACCGATGGTTGGGTGCGGGCTGAGGTAAAACCGGATATCCATCGGGGCATACCTGGCATTGAGCGCGCACAGCTGATCCAACACCCTGCTCTCTTTTATTTTTCCTTCTCCTGCTTTGTCGCCAACCAGGTGAAAGTGTATGGGAACATACTGGATAACTCCCCGGTCTGCGACTGTTTTGTCCCGGTTCTTTAAGTTTTCTTTCAAACGTTCCGTCAGCAGCAAGGCATCTTCCGCGCCTACCCCGCAAACGCCCGCGATTGGTTGGGCATATAATCCAATGACGCCCGCTGCGAACGAGCCGAGCAATAACAAAAATTTTTTCATTGACTGTTGTGCTAAAAAGTGTTTTAATTTAACGCACGCAAAGGTACGGGGTTCTTTCGCTCCATTCTTGTCATATTAAGACATTTGGATGTCATTTTGTAACGCCGGCCTTTAAAAAAAACGCGGGACTTGC
>CALEYM010000827.1 GCA_937926185.1 uncultured Bacteroidota bacterium
CAGTTTTTGTTCGGCCAGGACATCTTTCAGGTATTTGTCATCATCACTCATCACTTTCTATTACTGTCCTGTTTGGCAAATACTTTTTTCAGCAGCTCGGAAGTACGGAACAGCTTGTTGCGCCGGATGTTCTTTTCTTCTTCTTCCACTTTGGCAAACAGACCTTTCAGGGCCTCTTTGGTAACGTAGTCGTCCAGGTCGTTGTTCACTTTGGTTACCAGGGGGATTTTATTATAGGTATCGGCGGCTTTGGTCCACAGACTATTGGCGCCGATTTTATCGAGTGAAGCCACGATTTTGGGATTAAATTTATCATACAACTGTTGGTTCGTGGTACTGTGCAGGTACTGCGTGGCGGCATTGTCGGCGCCCATCAGTATGTTGGCGGCGTTCTGGATGGTCATCGCTTTGATCGCATTGAGAAAGATGGGGCCGGCTTCTTTGGCCGCATCCTCGGCGCCGCGATTGATCTTTTCGATCAATTCATTTTCCAGGTTGGTAAAACCCGGTATTGCCTTCAGTTTATCGGTCACTTTGCGGGCCTCTTCCGGCAGCAGTATTTTATACGCGCTTTTGAAGTATCCGTCACGGGCCGACAATACATTGACGCCCTTGGTGATCCCGTTTCCAAGCGCCTCCTTCAAACCTTGGCCGATCTCGGCAAGGGTGGGTTCGCTGAGCGTTTCTTTGGCAATTTGCTGAAGGGTGTCGCAGGCGCTGAAGGAAATGGCAAGCCCGCAGAACAGCCAGGCGAGGGTAAATTTTTTCATGCGGTATAATGTTGATATAAGGTACAGCTTGAATCTTATGGAAAACAGGGAATTAAATCCCGGCATAAACCGCAAAGGTCTCTTTTGTATTTTGAAGGAAAGTTTAAGGATAGGTTAAAGGCAAAAATCAACCTACCTTCGCCAAAACTCAAAACTCAAAACTGGTCCCATGCCTCTTTGGGGAATCGACTTAGGCGGCACCAAAATCGAAGCCGCCATTCTGGAAAGCCGCGAAAATCCGGCGCCCATTGCCCGGCAACGTATCCCTACGGAAGCCGGCAAAGGATATGAACACATCGTGAATCAGGTGGGTAAATTAGTGGAAATGCTTTCCGCTGAAACCGGCCTGAAACCCGATTATCTCGGCATCGGCCATCCGGGTACGCTGGACCCGATCACCGGCGCTATCAAAAACGCCAACACCACCGCCCTGAACGGCAAACCGTTCGACAAAGACCTGGTGGCCCGCCTGGACGTGCCGGTGCGGCTGGCCAATGACGCCAACTGCTTCGCCGTGGCCGAGGCGCTGATGGGCGCCGTGCCCGATGTGTTGCCCAATGCCGGGGTGGTTTTCGGCGTCATTTTGGGTACCGGGGTGGGCGGCGGCCTGGTGGTGGGTCAAAAAGTGATCAATGGCCGTCAGGGTATCGCCGGCGAGTGGGGACACAATTTCCTAGATCTGAGCGGCGGCCCCTGCTACTGCGGCAAAACCGGCTGCGTGGAAACGGTATTTTCCGGGCCAGCCCTGGAAAGGTTTTATGCCGGCCTGAGTGGGCAATCGCTTCGGTTACCGGAAATCGCGCAACGCGCCGAAGCCGGTACCGATCCTGCCGCTGTACAAACCATCGACCGGCTGATCCATTTTTTTGGAAAAGCTATTGCCGTGGTGATCAACATCGTCGACCCGGACGCCATCGTGCTCGGCGGCGGCGTGGGCAATATTGCCCGGCTTTACACCGACGGCAAGGCCGAGGCGGGCAAACACCTGTTCAATACGCGGATCGATACCGTTTTTCTGAAACCCAAACTAGGCGATAGTGCGGGGGTGTTTGGCGCGGCACTGCTGTAACGCCGTCTGTCAGACGGCGTGAAAGTTTTATAAAAATATTTTTTCACGCCGTCTGACAGACGGCGTTACACATGCCGCTCGGCGTGATACGACGACCGCACCAGCGGCCCGCTTTCCACGTACTTGAATCCCTTTTGCAGCCCGACTTCCTTGTACTCGGCAAACACATCGGGGTGCACGTACTCCGCCACCGCGATGTGCATTTTGGTCGGCTGCAAATACTGCCCTATGGTCAGGATATCGCAGCCGTGCGCCACGAGGTCGTCCATGATTTGGAACATCTCCTCTTTCGTTTCGCCCAGCCCGACCATGACGCCGCTTTTGGTGCGTTTGCCGAAGGCTTTGGTGTGCTGTATTTGCTCCAGGCTGCGTTCGTATTTCGCTTGCGGGCGCACTTTGCGGTACAGGCTGGGTACGGTTTCCATATTGTGGCTCACCACTTCCTGTCCGGCGGAGATCATACGTTCGAGGGCTTCCCAGTTGCCCTTCGTGTCGGGAATGAGCGTTTCGATAGTGGTTTCCGGGCAGCGTTCTTTCACCGCGCGCACGGTTTGGTACCAGATCTCGGCGCCCCGGTCCTGGAGTTCGTCGCGGTTGACGGAGGTGATGACGGCGTGTTTGACGCGCATCAGCCAGATAGCCTCGGCCACGCGGCG
Source organism: uncultured Bacteroidota bacterium (assembly GCA_937926185.1). Taxonomy (GTDB): domain Bacteria; phylum Bacteroidota; class Bacteroidia; order Chitinophagales; family Saprospiraceae; genus M3007. The sequence goes on from CALEYM010000827.1 coordinate 2,496, forward strand.
GGGTTCGTCTTCGTCGTATTCGTTGGGCCGGCCGGTTTTCACCGCGCAAAAGGAACAGGAGCGGGTGCATACATTGCCAAGGATCATAAAAGTGGCCGTACCGGCGCCCCAGCACTCGCCCATATTGGGGCAGTTGCCGCTCTGGCATATCGTGTGCAGATTGAAGTCATCAACAATGCTGCGCACGTTGCGGTAGTTTTCGCCCATAGGCAGGCGCACCTTGAGCCATTCCGGGCGCTTGGGCCGCGTTTCGGCGGTATTTTCAACGATGGGAAGGTCTATCATGCCAATCCAGGTTATCGGTAATAATCAACTCGTTTTTTTCCAGGTGGTGGGTTGTTTTCAAGAGTTTAATGCCACTATATCAAAATGCTTCCACTTGTTCATATCTCCGGCATTATTAATCAGGGTCATTAATGTACCACTATTAAATCCTTCAATATGGTAAAGCGTATACCCCAAATCCGCCAGCAGGTGAAACTGTTCTCCGCGTTCTTCTGGCGTCGTTTTACTAAAACACTCGGTGATCACCACCGGTTTAAAACGCCGGAGCAAACCGCGGATCGAGCGGATAATTTCTTTGTCATACCCCTCGGTGTCGATCTTGATCAGGGCCAGCCTGGACAGCCGGTCAGGGAATTGCGCCTCCAGCAAACGTTCCAGCACGATACCCCTGACTTTGGTGGGCAGGGCAAAACGCCCGTGTTTGCCGGTATTCTGTTTTGAAATGCCTCCGTTGTTGAAGGAGGCCTCCGAGGAATGGTAGAAAAACTCCGCTTCCTCGTCGGTGATGGCATAGTTCAGCGCCCGGATATTGGTCAGCGCGGGATTCAGGCCGGCGTTGACTTCCAGTATTTTAAATACGTGCGGATTGGGATCGAAGGCCAGGGTTTGCCCTTCTTTGCCGGCAGCCAGCGCCATGGCGACGCTCATTTGGCCGATATTGGCGCCGATGTCGATGGTCAGATCGCCTTTTTTGATAAATTTTTTGAAAAAACCGACATTTTCCTGCCGGATGGTTTTGGGCGTTGTCAGGGGGTTTTGCCAGTTGGCAAATTCAACGGGGCCCATTTCTTCGAGTTCGAAACGGCTGATCTGATATGGATATTCCTGAAAGAAACGCCGCGCTTTTTTTCTCCGGAACGACTGGATCAGGTATTGGAACATTGCTTCGGGTTTGCAGAGAAAAGGCATCAGCGCCGTTTTCCGAGCTGCAAATTTATGAAGAAGTTCAGGAACACCTGGTTGTTCTCTTCCGACACCAGAATGGGCACTCTTTTTGGGAAAACGTCGAGCATGGCGCCGATTTCAATCGCCTTTACAAATTCGTCGAAGGCGCCCCAATCCATATGAAAAGCGATGGAGGCATTGGCGCCGGGCAGGAAACCCAGTTCGCCGAAGCCGCGGGTGAAAGGGGAGGCGCCCTTGATGCGGCCGTTTTCGTCGAGAAACAGGCTGGCATTTTCCTCGGAATATTTTTCGTGGAAAATGCGGCAATCGCCCGGGCTGTCGGGGTCGGGATAGCAGATAGCCAGGTAATATGGTTTCAGCAGTCCCAGGGTTGGCCCGAAAGCATAACTGATACCCACGGCTACGCCTTTGTGTTTGGCTTTTTCCGAATAGTACCGTTTGACGCCCCAGCCGGCGCGTATCGCGAAGAAGTTGTTCTGTTTGCCAAAAATGTACGGGCGGAAGGAACGGCTGAGCAAGGGGTCGGCACTTTGGCGTTGCTCTTTTGTGTGTTTCAACTCGCCCAGGCTGATATGGTAATAGGTCGTCTTATAGTACGTCCGGAGCCGGCCAAATTCCAAACCCGGTGCGAACCCGCGGTTGGTGGTCAGTTTCAGGTTAAAAGTGGTTTCGCGATTGTAAATAATCCCGACTCTTTCTTCAGGCGGGGCAAAACCCTGCGGCCGGGCGGATGCGGCTAAGCAGGCGATAAAAAACAGCGTAAATATTAAACGTACCATCGTCCCGGAATTTGTTTCAAAAATAGGCTTTTTCGAAATAACTACAAGCGAAATTGATGCCCAACGCGCTCATTAGCCAAACTTTTTTTCCGAACGGGTAAAACGCAGGAAAGCCCGGAAAGATTTTCTTCGTTTGGCAAACCCGCCATTTTTTCAACCTTTGCCGCGCACATAAAGTCTGTTATGCTGATTTTTAAAAAAGTAGCCGACCTGCAGCATTGGCTCGATGCAGAACGCCGCGCGGGTAAAACCGTCGGTTTTGCCCCTACGATGGGCGCTTTGCACGAAGGGCACCTCAGCCTGGTACTGGCAGCCAAACAAGAAGGCGACCTGGCCGTGGCAAGCATTTTTGTCAATCCCACCCAGTTCAACGACCCGAAAGACCTGGAAAAATACCCCCGTATGCCGGAAAAGGATATTGCCTTGTTGCTCGGCGCAGGCTGCGATGCATTGTTTATGCCGCCGGTGGAAGAAGTCTATCCGCCCGGACTGGAGTTCACGGTGCAACTCGATTTCCGGCAGCTGGACCAGGTGATGGAAGGCGTGTTCCGTCCGGGCCATTTCATAGGTATGGCTACCGTGGTGAAACGCCTGCTCGATATTGTACAGCCGCACCGGCTCTACATGGGACAAAAAGATTTTCAACAGCTCACCATTGTGCGCGATATGCTCCGGCAACTCGATTCGCCCATTCAGCTGGTGATGTGCCCCACCACCCGCGAACCGGACGGCCTGGCCATGTCGAGCCGGAACCTGCGCCTGAGCCCGGAAATGCGCCTTGCCGCCCCGGCAATCTACCAGGTTTTGCTGGAGGCCAAAGACCGGTTTCTACACGAACCGGCATCCGCCGTTCAGGCCGCCGCCTTACGCCAACTGGAAAGCGCCGGGCTGAAACCGGAGTATTTTGATATCGTGGATGGTATTTCCCTCTTGCCCGTTGAACATTACAATGAAAGTAATTTTGTTGTGGCCTGCGTGGCCGCCTGGGCAGGGGAGGTGCGATTGATCGACAATCTGGTGCTGAAGGAAGGATTGCTATAGGGTAGGGGCAAAAAAAAACCGCGGCACTCGTTTGTGCCGCGGCGGTTTCCCGTA
>CALEYM010000828.1 GCA_937926185.1 uncultured Bacteroidota bacterium
CAGGCAATTATTTAAACGTAAAAACAGAATATGAAGGATTTTTTAAATAAAAATTATAAAAACTGGATCTTTTTTATTTCGTAAATTTCAGCATTAAATAAGAGGCATAAATTTTCAAATCAATATCATTTTGATCTAAAATTTAACTATAATACAAATTTTAAAAAAAATTATTAAATAATTTGCAACAAAAAAGCATATACACTTACATTTGTCGCAACGAAAACGCTAAAGCGCGTTGGATTTTTGAAAAACAACCACACTGTGCGGTGATGAAACCGGCAGCCATGCCCTCCTGTCTCGGGGGTGGGGAAAACTGGGATAAACACAACATAAAGCCGGCTTTGGCCGACTGGGATTGACCACCAAACTTTGTGTTGCGGCTAACTACCCCGTGGAGGTTCGAGTCCTCCCTGCACAGCAACTCACTACCTTACCTTCCTGCCCTCATTTCGACATTGGACATTCGCTGTCCGACATTCGATCATTCTGTTAAAATCGATAATCCCCTATGTTTGCCCAAATTTCCTACCCATGAAAAAGTTTTTACCGCTGCTTTTCCTCTGTGTTGCAGGCTTCGTTTTCACCCAGCAGCCCCCTGTTCCTATTTATACCGCTCCCGATGCGCCGGAGTGGATGCGCCTGATCCAGGAGGATAACCCGAACGTATTCGAGGTGCAGCGCAGTTTTGAAATATACTACCAAACCCATTTTTTTGAAAAAAACGACTACACTCAATATTACAAGCGCTGGATGAACTGGGCGCGCCCCCTCGTTCAGCCCGATGGCAGCCTGCGCTTGCCCTCCGATGGGGAATGGGCGGCCGAACAAAACGCGCGTCGCGAATTGCGCCAGGCCGCGGCACAAAAAGGCGCCGGCGGCGCGACCTGGACCTTTGCCGGCCCCAGCCAAACCTTCCATACCGACGGCACGACGCCCGTTTCCTGGCAAACCAATATCTACTGCGTAGCCATCGCGCCGTCCAATTCCGATATCCTGTACGCCGGCGGCGAAAGCGGCGGCATCTGGCGTACCGACGACAAAGGCTTGCATTGGCGGCTCCTGAGCGCCGGCGTATTGCACGGGGCTGTCGGCGCCATCGCCATTCACCCCACCAACCCCGACATCGTGTATTTCGGTACCAGCGGCCGCCTGATGAAAAGCGCCGACGGCGGGCAAAACTGGACGCCCGTGTACAGCGAAAATAACCTTTGGACGAACAGTATGGCCATCAAGCCCGACAACCCCGACATCGTGCTGGCCGCGGGTAACCGGGGTCTGTTGCTCAGTACCAATGGCGGCCAAAACTGGCAAAAACTGTTCACCCAGGAATGTTGGACCGTTCGTTACAAGCCCAATAATGCCAACACGGCTTTCGCGGTGCGCAAAAACGGCGCCGGCAGCGATTTCATGCGCTCCACCGACGGCGGACTTTCTTTTACGCCCGCTAACCAGGGCTGGTGGACGCCGGGGGCAGGCGAAAGTGTCACGGGCGCCATTATCGCGGTATGCCCGTCCAAGCCCGAAAAACTCTACGCCTACCTCTGCGGCAGCGGCGCCAACCTGAAAGGCTATGTGGGCGTTTTCGTCAGCCAGAACAGCGGCGACACCTGGAGTAATACCCACCCGCAAAACGCCATCGGCAACAGTCCTGTGGCTTACGCCATCCCCAGCCACACCAACCTGATGACCAACGACGGCTTGTTCTCCGGCTTCGAACAAGGCTTTTACGATATGGCCATCGTGGTCAATCCTGCCAACGACAACGAACTCATTGCCGGGGGCACCTCCTGGTTCAAAAGCGCCGACGGCGGCGCCAGCTGGCAACCTCTCGGCGGCTATGTGGGCAATCTCGGCTGGAGCCACCCCGACATACAGGACCTGGCCGCTTCGGGCGCCGACCTGTGGATCGCCAGCGATGGCGGACTCGACTTTTCAACCAATTTCGGCGCCGGCATCGAATCGCGCGTCAACGGCATCAGCGGGGCCGACCTCTGGGGTTTCGACGCTGGCTGGAATGAGGCCGTGCTCGTGGGCGGCCGCTACCACAACGGCAACATGGCCTGGCACGAGGCATTTCCCGAAGGCAAATACTACCGCATGGGTGGCGCCGAAGCGCCCACCGGCTACGTCAATCCGGGCCGCAACCGCACTTTGTATTTTTCCGATATCGGCGGCAAACGGCTAACAGGCGGTTTCGGCGACGGGGTGAGCCATTTTCCCGTTGGGCTTTTCCCCAATGAAAGCTACGCCTATTACGCCAACAGCGAAATGGCCTGGGACCCGCGCTGCTGGAATATCGTTTACATTGGCTATGAAAATAAAATCTGGAAAAGCGCCGACGGCGGCGTTTCTTATAAAGCACTGCATACCTTCCCCGGCCTCGCCGAACACAAGGTATTCGACATAGAGGTGTCGCGTTCAAACCCTGATATCCTCTATTGTTCCCAGTGGGATGGCGTCGACGATGCCATGTGGCGCAGTGCCGATGGCGGCCAAAGTTGGGAAAAGCTGACGCCCCTGCCCTTGCCCAACAACAACGACCGCATCAAAATGGCGCTCAGCGCCGAAGACCCCAATACGCTCTGGGTGGCCGTGACCTACGGCAACAACGGCAAAAAGGCATACAAAACCGTCGACGGCGGCCAGAGCTGGCAAAACCTCACCACTGCACTGCTCGACGGCGTAACAATCAGCAACATCATGGCCCAATACGGTACCGACGGCGGCGTATACCTCGGCACCAACCGGGGCGTGTTTTACCGCAACAACACCCACACCGACTGGCAACCGTACAGCGAGGGCCTGCCGCTCAGCGCCGAAACAAACCGCCTCAAACCTTTGTACCGCGACGGCTTGCTTTACAACGGCTGCTGGGGCTTCGGTGTGTGGCAGGCGCCTCTTTACGAACCTTCGGCGGTGATGCCGCAAGCGATGTGCAGCGCCCTGCATAGCGGTTGCGCCCGCGATACCATCTACTTCGACGACTATTCCGTGGTGCGGCACGGCAATGTGCAATGGAGCTGGCAATTTCCCGGCGCACAGTGGGTGGACGACCCAAATCAGCGCGCACCCAGGGCGGTTTATCCCTCTTCAGGCGTCTTCGCGGCCATTATGACGCTCACGACGCCGGATGGCGTGTTTACCGATACGCTTTCCCTGGAAATCGGCAACGCCTGTAATCCCGAAGAAGTGCCGGGCCTGGCCCTGCAAACCGGGGGCAACAACAATCCCGGCTACGCTTCCCTGCCGCCGCTGAACCTGACAACCAATACCCTTACGGTGACGGCCTGGGTGAAACCCGATGGTATACAACCCGAATACAGCGCCATTTTTATGCACGACGGCGAAACGGCGGGCTTCAATTTCCTGCCCAACTCCAACCATATCGGCTATCACTGGCCCGGCGGCGCCTGGTGGTGGGACAGCGGCCTGACTGCCCCGCCCGGCGAGTGGTCGCATGTGGCTATGACAGTAGCGCCCGACGGGGTCACTATCTACGTCAACGGCAAAGGCGCGAAACATAGCTTCGATGTGCCGGAGGTAGTGTTCGACTCCGACAGCCGCCTGGGCAACTACAAGGGTTGGGGCGACCGTTTTTTTAAAGGGCACATAGACGAAGTGTGCATTTACAACCGCACCCTGACCCAAGCCGAGATCCGTGAAAAAATGCACTTGCGCAAAATACCCTTCCAGGAAACCGGCCTCCTCTCCTACTACCAGTTCAATGAAGTGCAAGGACCGGTGTTCGACCGCAACGGCACCCGCCACGCCAACCTGCCGGGAAGCGCCACCCGCGTGGTTTCCGATGTGGCCATCGGTCCGGGCGAAAGCGCCCGCCTGACGCCCAACCAAACGGGCTCCCACGTGTTCGGCCCAACGGGCCTGACGCTCGAATGGGCGCCCGGCCCGCCCATCCCGCCCGGCGAATGGTGCGCTACCCGCATCGACCTGCACCCCGACCAACTGCCGCCGCTCGACGACAACGACACTATCAGCCGCGCCTATTGGGCCCTGCACTATTTTGGAACCTCGCTGACACCGCCCGACGGGCTGCATCTGACGAAAGCAGGGCCGCTGCCTTCCGGCCGGCCCGAAACCGAGTTTACCCTCTGGCAACGTCCGCCCACGGCACATGGCCCCTTCTGGCTGCCAACCGTAGAAGCCAAATCGGTGCAGCCCGGCCCCGGTGGCAGTTTGTATTTTGAAAATCCGCTGCCCCATGGTGGAGCGCAATTGACAGTGACGATGCCCAAAGACTCGCTGCCGGTCAGCAGCAGCCCGGCTGTGCCTCAGGCGCCCGCTCCGGAATTCCGCCTGTGGCCTAACCCGGTGGCATCCGGCTCGATCCTAAAAGTATTCAGCAACGACAACTCGCCTTGCACGTTGCGCATTTTTGACCCAAAAGGAGTCATGTTGCGCCGGTTCGCTCTGCGCGGCAATGAAAGCGTGTCGCTCGGCGGATTGCCGGCGGGCGTTTACTGGTACCGGATCGAAACGGACCGGTATATGGTATGCGGGCAGGTGGTGGTAAATTAGAAAATTGATAATTCCATAGCCCGATAAAATCCCCGTCCTTTGCGGAAAACCAGTCAACTAATCACCAATATGCGCGTTCTCAAATTCGGCGGCACCTCCGTAGGCACCCCCGACACCATCAAAGGCCTGTTGAACATCCTGCGCGATTACTACCGGCGCGGCGAAGCGTTCACGGTCGTATACTCGGCATTTTCCAAAGTAACCGACACCCTGATCGATATGGCGACCCGGGCTGGCAAAGGGGATCAGGGCTATTTGGAAATATTGGAAAAGGTGCGCAACCGGCATTTCGAGGCCATCGATCAGCTGCTTGAACCGGCCAGCCAACCGCCGGTACAGGCGCATATTACCGCCAATTTTGAAGCCCTGGCCAACGTGTTGCAGGGTATATTTTTGTTGCATGAAGTGTCGCCGCGTTCGCTCGATTTTGTGGTCAGTTTCGGCGAGCGCAACTCGACTTTTATCATCGCCCACGCCATGCAGCAGGCTGGAATTCCCACGCAGTTCCTCGATGCCCGCACGGTGATCCGCACCGATGCGCATTTTGGTAGCGCCAAAGTGGATTTTGAAGAAACCAACCGCCTGATCCGGGAGTATTACGAAGCTCACCCCCAAGTACAGGCTGTCACCGGCTTCATCGGCAGCACCGCCGACGGGCTCACCACTACCCTGGGCCGCGGCGGCTCCGACTATACCGCCGCCATCCTCGGCGCCGCGCTGAACGCAACGGCCATCGAGATTTGGACCGACGTGGACGGCGTACTCACCGCCGACCCGCGCCGGGTGAAAAAGGCCTTTACCCTGCCCGCCATGACCTACCGGGAGGCCATGGAAATGAGCCATTTCGGCGCCAAGGTAATCTACCCGCCCACCATACAGCCGGCACTGGCGCAGGATATCCCGCTGATCATTAAAAACACGTTCAATCCTTTTTTCCCGGGCACTTTCATCAGCACCAAAGCCGATCCGGGCGATCACCCGGTGAAAGGCATTTCGAGCATCAACCAGATCTGCCTGCTCACCTTGCAGGGCGGCGGTTTGTTCGGCGTACCGGGTATCGCGGCCCGCCTGTTCGGGGCCATGGCGCAGGCCGGCGTCAACGTGGTGCTGATCACGCAGGGCTCCAGCGAAAGCAGCATCACTTTTGCCGTTTCGCCAGCCCATGCCCCGGCGGCTAAAAAAGCGGCGGAAACAGCATTTTCGCACGAACTGCGGGATGGCTTGGTGGAGCCACTGAAAATTGAAAATGAACTGTCCGTCGTAGCCATCGTTGGCGAAGGTATGCGTTACCTGCCGGGCATATCGGGACGCTTGTTTCAGGCCCTCGGTAAAAACGGCATCAACGTGGTGGCCATCGCACAGGGATCAAGTGAACTCAATATCTCGGTAGTGGTGCCCGCTGCCGACGAAACCAAAGCCCTCAACGCCATCCACGATGCCTTTTTCCTTTCAGATACCAAAACCGTGCACCTGTTCGTCGTAGGCGTGGGCCTTATCGGCAGTACGCTGCTGGAGCAGATCGGGCGACAGGCAGGGTTTTTACGGGAAAAAAGAAGCCTGGAAATCAAAGTGGCCGGCCTGGCGAACAGCCGCAAAATGATCTTTTCCGAAGCCGGCATTGACCTCGAACACTGGCGCGACAAACTCGAACAGGCGGAAGAATCTTTTTCGATGCCCCGTTTTGTAGAAAATATCAAAATGCTCAATTTGCCCAACGCTATTTTTCTCGACAATACGGCTTCCGAAGAGGTTGCGGGTTTTTACGAAAAAATCCTCGACGCCAGCATTTCCATCAGTACGCCCAACAAACTGGCCGCATCCTCGCCCTACCTGCACTACCAGCGCCTCAAACAGCTGGCTGCCAAACGCGGCGTACACTGGCGTTATGAAACCAACGTGGGCGCCGGCCTGCCCATTATTACCACGCTCAGCGACCTTATCCACTCCGGCGACCGCATCCTGAAAATTGAAGGTATCCTCTCCGGAACTCTTTCTTTCATTTTCAACAATTACAAAACAGGAGTGCGTTTTTCAGACATTGTTAAAGAAGCCAAACGGCTCGGCCTCACCGAACCCGACCCCCGCGACGATCTCTCCGGGGCCGACGTGCGCCGCAAACTGCTCATTCTTGCCCGCGAGGCCGGCTTGCCGTTCGAAGCCAACGATATCCGGCTGGAGCAACTCCTGCCCCATGCCTGCCTGGTGGTGCGCACGGTAGAGGAGTTTTTTGAAGAACTGGAAAAACACGACACGGACTTTGAAAAAATGCGTGCCGAAGCCGCTCAATCCGGAAAGGTTCTGCGTTTTGTAGCCAAACTGGAGGGCAAGCACGCCGGCATCGGCCTGGAAGCCTTCGGCCCGGAACATCCTTTCTACTTCCTCGACGGCAGCGACAACATGGTAGCGTTCACCACCGAACGCTATCGCGAACGGCCGCTCGTGGTGCGCGGCCCCGGCGCCGGGGCGGAAGTGACGGCGGCAGGGGTGTTCGCCGAGATTATCGGGATTGGCAGCAGATTGGGTTGATTTAAATTCCAAGCGAACGCAGACCTTCCCGAAAGCCGCGGTAGCGGGGCGTCCAACCCTCCATAGCCTGCGCGTCTGTGATGCGATAGGAAGCCGTCATTACCTTAAAGGTATCTTTTCCGAGTACCAATCTGGCCAAATACCGCGGCACCCGGCGCGGTATATCGCTGTGGGTGGCCATGGCCAGTTCGGTGAGGAGTTCGTTGAAGCGCAGGGGATTAAAATCGCTGATATTCAATATTTTATTTTCAAATCTTGCCCTGTTGAACAAGACAAAGGCTACCGCCGCCGCGGCATCGTCGGCGTGGATCATGTTCCAGAAAAAATCGCCTTTGCCGATCAACGGCACTTTTCCTTTCCTGAAATTTTCCAATAAACCCCGGGTTTGTACGCTGTCGGCCGAATAAAAATTTCCGAACCTCAAAATGGCGTAAGCGAGCCCTTTGCCAGACGCTTCCCGGATCAACCGCTCCATTTCCACGGCGGATCGCAACATCGCAGGTTGTTTCGCAGGCAGCTGGGTTTCGGGCGTCACCTCGCGCCCCTGCTGGTCGCCGTAGAGCAGCGCGACACTTTGCTGCAGGAAAAACGGCACGCCGTTGGTCCGGGCAGCCCGGAGCAAATTGGACGTGCCTTCCGTGCGGATACGGTCGTTCAGCGCCCAGGCCGATGTTTTGGAGGCACGCGGAATATGCGTGGCCAGGTGGAGGATAGCATCGGCGCCCGCGGTACCCCGGATCAGATCATCCGGATTAAACAGGTCGCCGGAAAAAGGTGTGCCGCCCAATTGGGTGATCAGCGCCGCATTTTCCGCCGAACGCGACAACACCACGACTTCGGCATTATTTTCGGAGAGCAGTTTTACCACCCGGCGACCCAATACGCCGGTACCGCCCGTCAGGAATATTTTCATTGTTTTATCTGACCTTTTTAAACCGCTTGATGTTGCAGTTGATCGCTTAGAATGTTTCAGAACAAACATAGCCCGGTTTTCCGCCAATCACGGCGTTCATTTGAGCGCGTGAGCCTTTTGTTTGAGCCGGTAGCCATCTTCCTGTTTAACGCTTTACATTGAAGTCGTACATTTGCCACACAAACACCCGGACACTTCCCATGCGCCAACCGCTCTTCAAAATCCGGCAAAACGGTTTTTTCGGTTTTATCAACGCTGCCGGCGAGGTAGTGATAGAGCCGCAGTACCTGGAAGCCGGTGAATTCCACAACGGCTTTGCGCGGGTGCGGCTGAACGATCAATGGGTGCCCATGGACGCCCTTGGCCGCCTGCTGCTCAAGCGGATTTATCGTGTCATCGGCCCTTTCGAGGAAGGGCTGGCCCGTGTGCAAGTGGTGCAGTCCTGGGGTTATATCGATACGCATGGCAACGAAGTGATCCCCGCCCGTTTTGAGGAGGCCGGCGATTTTTCCGAAGGGCTGGCGGCCGTGCAATTCAATGGTAAAACAGGTTATTTGAACCCGGAAGGAACGTTTGTACTAAAACCCGCTTTCATCTCGGGCGGCGCCTTTCGCGGCGGCCTGGCCCCGGCGGGCGCCGGCGGTCAATGCGGATATATCGATACCAGCGGAAACTTCGCCATTGCCCCGGCATGGGACGAATGCCGCCCCTTCGAAGGCCGGGTGGCGGTGGTGTTGCGGGACGGCCGCTGGGGGCTCACCGACCGTGAGGGCCGGGAAGTGGTGCCGCCCCAGTTCGAATTTGTGAAAGGCCACGCCCACGGCGAATTTTTCGACGGCATGGCCCTGGCTTTCCGCGACGGCAAATACGGCTTCGTGAGCCAGCAGGGAGAGATTGCCGTGGAACCCATGTTCGACCTGGCCGGCGACTATGGCGAAGGCCTCGCCCTGGTGGAGATCAACGGCGCCTACGGCTACATCGACAAAGCCGGCAAGCTCGCCATCATGCCCAAATTCGAAGACGCCGGCGTATTCTCCGACGGACTGGCGCAGGTGCGCGGCAACGGCCGCTGGGGCTATATCGATACCGAGGGTAAATTTGCCATCCCGCCCGCCTACGACGCGGCTACGCCGTTCCGGGAGGGGCTGGCACTGACAATAATGGAAGGGAAGTGGCAGTATGTCGACCGGTTTGGGGGAGTGATTTGGCGGGAAAGATAAGGCCGGTTTCTATTCTTTCATTTTTGAATCCATCAGGATCGTAACCGGACCGTCGTTCACCAGCGACACCTTCATGTCGGCGCCGAATTCGCCGGTCCGGACCGGCCTACCTGACTCCTGTTCCAACGCCTGCACAAATTTTTCATACAAGGGAATAGCCGTTTCCGGCCGCGCGGCGCGGATAAAGGAAGGGCGGTTGCCTTTTTTCGTGCTGGCGTGTAAAGTGAACTGGCTGATGACCAGTATTTCCCCGGCAATATCCTGTACCGACAGATTCATCAACCCTGCTTCGTCGGAGAAAATACGCAGAGCGGCAATTTTTTTACACAACCACGCGGTGTCTTCCGTACCGTCTTCCTGTTCGATGCCCAGCAAAATGAGCAAACCCCAACCGATACGGGATTTCTCACGGCCTTCTATGACGACGGATGCAGCGGAAACGCGTTGGATAACGACTCGCATATTTTGAATGGTTCTGTTAGGTGAATCGGGAATCCTGCTATTCTTCAAAAACCACTTCCACGACGTCTTCGGTTTTCAAGCCCAGCAATGTGGCGGCTTTACCCATATTCACCGCAATTTCCAGAAAACCGGCGCTGTTGAACAGGCACAGCGGCTCGCCTACCGGGACATCGCAATAGTTATTACAGAGACGGGTGATGGGGTCGTTGCGTTTGAAAAAGAGGGAAAAAGCGCGTCCATTGGCATTTTTTTCAAAAACGTCGCGGCGGATATTGATCACGACATTTTCAAAATTATCTACCTGAATAATGGTGCCGCGAATGCGACCGGGCATGATCACCGCCTGCAAACTGATCCGCTGAAGAATAGGGCCTGCCGGGGAGCCGATCGCTTCAAAGGGCTTGCCGGAGGTAAGGTGGCCGACCGCGTCGGCAAAGGATTGTTTAACGGGGAAATGTTGCTCCGCCGGGGCCGGCAATTCGCGGATATCGGCTTCGGGCAATTGTTCAAACAACAGGGTCAGCAAGCCGTTGTCCGGCGCCAGAAAAAAATGACCGTCTTTCCGGGCTGCCAGGAAACGGAATTTCGGGTCGTACACGCAGTTGACGCCGATCAGGTGGATGCTGCCCGGCGGAAACTCCGTCCAGGCGTTCCGGATCACGAAAGCTCCCTGTACGATGTCGAAAGGTTTGATGTTATGGGAAATATCAACCAGCTGAATTGCGGGGCAAAAGCGCAGCAAAGCGCCTTTCAGGGCGCCGGCATAATAATCCTGCAGGCCGAAATCGGTGGTAAGGGTGACGATGGTCATGGCGGTCTGTTTCGTTCGTCGCCGCCAAGGTAAAGGACATAGCGCGAAGCATTGAACTTCTTTTCAAAGAAATGTGTTGGAATAGCCTGCCTGAACGCGTAATTTTGCAGGCAAAAGCGGGATATAAAAAAAACCTGACAACGCATGGAGGCGCAGCCGAACTTTTGGATCAAACAACCCGCCGATGGCTGTTCCCTCCCGCTGCCAACAAATTAAAACTTAGACTTGAGCGAAATCATTCTCACGGTTGAGGGCGTCGATCCCGTCGAGTTGTACGGCGAGAACAACGCAAAACTCAACCTCCTGCGCAAATCTTTCCCCGACGTCGTCATTACGGCGCGCGGCAACAGTCTGAAAATCACCGGCGAAAAGAAATTCACCCAGGCAGCCAAAGCCAAATTCGAGCAAATGGTGCGCTACCTGCGCGAACACCAGGAATTGCCCAACCAAACGGTAGCCGACCTGCTCGGCGGTGAAAATCCCTTCGAGGTGCGTATCCCGGTCAACGGTGATTCCAGTAATACCATACTTTTCGGCCGCGACGGGCGATCCATCAAAGCCAAAACCCGCAACCAGAAACGGCTGGTGGAAGTGTGCGAAACCAGCGATATCGTGTTTGCCATCGGGCCGGCCGGTACAGGTAAAACCTATACCGCCGTGGCTATTGCCGTGCGCGCGCTGAAAAACAAACTGGTCAAAAAGATCGTGCTCACCCGCCCCGCCGTGGAAGCCGGCGAAAGTCTCGGCTTCCTGCCCGGCGACCTGAAAGAAAAGGTGGATCCTTACCTACGCCCGCTATATGACGCGCTCGACGACATGCTGCCTATGGACAAACTCCAGTTTTTCATGGACAACCGCGTCATCGAGATCGCGCCGCTGGCTTTCATGCGCGGCCGCACGCTCGACAATGCTTACATCATTCTCGACGAGGCGCAAAACGCCACCCCGCTGCAATTGAAAATGTTTCTTACGCGCCTGGGGCCGAGCGCCAAGTGTATCATCACCGGCGACCTGAGCCAGATCGACCTGCCCGGTCACCAGAAATCCGGCCTGCGGCAAGCCATGGACATTCTCGACGGTGTGGAAGGTATCTCGGTCATCGCGCTTAACGCCGAAGACGTGGTGCGGCACCGCCTGGTCAAGGAGATCATCCGCGCCTACGACAAGATCGAAGCAGAAGAACGGGCCCGCCGCGAACGCGCCAAACGCAAGGCAGAAGGCGAAACGCCCGCGGAAGCAGCGAGCGAACCGGCCTGATTGCGGATTGCGGATTGCGGATTGTCCCGAGGCCTCGGGACGGATTACGGATTATCATAACTCTTAAGACTCGTTGTTGCCTTGAGCGTTTTTCTTTTGATTCTTTCGGGAGGTTTTGATTGAACTTACAGTGATGGCCAGTAGTTCGTTGCCTTCTTTCCAAAGTGGCGCCACTGTGGGCCGCCAATCGTTGGAAAGCCTCTCGCTTCAATCCGCAATCCGCAATCCGCAATCTACATGCCTTCCCACTCCGCCTGCCGGTATCGCAACCAAAACTTTTGCAGGGCTTTTAATTCGTACGGAAAACGGAAAAAATTGAGCCGGTAGCGAAGACCGGCCAGTTTGCTGATGATCCGGCGCTGCGAGCGACTCAGTTTTGTGTCGGAAAGAGTGGGATACCTGGCGTTCAGCACGGTTTCAAAATCCCGGATGCGGTTTACCATGGCGGGCCTCAACCAGGGCGTCAGGGGGTTGCGGCGCAGGTCGAAAGATTCCCATTGGGGCGACAACCATTCTTCGAGCGTTTCAGGAAAAGAAAAACCGGCCTTTATGATCCGTTCATACAGTTCCGAACCTTCTGTGGGCACGGGTGAATACACGTAAATAATGATCTCCGTATCTGGGTTGATCGCCTTGATACCTTTGATAAAGGCAATGTCTTCTTCTATTTGCGCCCATACCTGGGCGGGCGTGTCGGCGGGCATGCCCAGCACAAACGAGTATTCCGGTATGATATCGAACCGTTTCATGCGGGCGGCAAAACGCCGGATCTGTTCGCCGGTTTGTTTGCCGCCTTTGTCCATTTGTTTCAGCAGGGCGTCGTTGCCGGTTTCGGCGCCGAAGAAGATCATGCGGCAGCCGGCTCGGCGCATCAGCGCCAGCGTGTCGTCGGAAAACTGATCGACGGTGTCGATGCGGCCTTCGCCCCACCAGTGCATGTTTTCATGCAGCATCAATTCCGAGAAAGTCCGCACCCGTTTTTCGCTGACGAAAAAATTGTTGTCGTGAAATTCGACGCTGTCGGCGCCCCATTTTTCTTTCACGTAGCGAATATCGCGGTAAATATTTTCCGCCGATTTCCCGCGCCAGCGGGCTTCGTAAATGGGCACCACCGCGCAAAAGGAACAGGTGAACGGGCAACCCAGGCTGCTATGGTAGGCCAGCGTACGACGGCCCAGAAAGGTGGGATTCAGGTAGCGCCGCATGGGGTAGTGTTGGTCGAGGTAATCGTAGGGCAGCCGCGGCAGTGCGTCCTGGTCGGGCAGGCCTTCCTTGCTGTTTTTGATGATCGCGCCTTCCGGTGTTTTCCAGATCAGGTTTGGGATAAACTCATAGGGTTTGCCGGTTTCCAGCGCTTCGAGCAGGGCGGGAAATGCCTTGTCGCCCGGACCGTAAACGACAAAATCGACGTATCCGCTTTCCAGCGCCACCCGGTATTGGTTACTGGCGAAATAACCGCCCCAGATGTTGATTACTTCCGGAAATTGATCGCGCACTTTTTCCGTAAAGGGAATGGCCTGTCGCAGTTGGGGGCCGGGCATTACGGTGCAGCCGAAATACCGGAATTCGCCGCTGTGCAAATATCCTTCAATGACAGCCCAGGGATCACGTTCCAGGTTGCCATCCACAAACACAAAATCGTGTTTTCCATAAATTGACGCTCCCACCTGCAGGATGCTGTTGGGCACCCGGTGTTTCGAGTTGGCGCTACGCGGATTGAAAAGGAGGACTTTGTGCATTGCCTGAAGGTTTAGCGGGTTGCGTTAACAAGTTTTAAATGCAAAGTTAGGGAAACGGGAAAAACAGGACAGATAACGCTGTTTGCATTGTCAAAAACAGCCTGAAATGAGTTAAAATGTTAACGCGTATTAAACAAGACGCTGCTTTTGTTACCTCCGGGGGAAGAGGGCGTATAAATGTTGTCTTTGCAGATGAGCAAGGACAGGCAAAAAAGGAAGATTGTTTTCATTTGGTTTTTTGGGGTTTAGCTGCCGGCGCGCAATGCGTCGGCGGCTTTTTTATTTTTGCGCTCGTCCTGCCAGCCAGAGCGCTACTATTGTAAAAATGATATTCGGTATCCACATGCCCAATGCCACCGGCACGGTGCCGCTGGCGGCAAAGGACACGGCAAATTTCGACAACAGGATGTACATGGCGCCCACCCCGATGGCAATGGCGAGGTGCAACCCCATGCCGCCGCGCACTTTCCGGCCGGAGACGGCCAGACCAATCAGTGTCAGGATCAAGATAGTGAAAGCGTCGGCAGTACGGCGGTGATATTCAATTTCATAGCTGCGCGAAGTGAGCAGCCCCCGGCTGCGGTCGCGGGCGATAGCGCCCCGGAGTTCACCGGTGGTCATTTCCTCATTTTGGTTGTGATACCAGATAAAATCCTGGGGTACGAGGTTGATGGCGGTATCCAGCGGAGCCGTGTAGCGCTGGTATTTTTCCCGAAGGCCGTCGAAACTCCGTACAGAGTAATTGGTGAGTTCCCAACGCCGGATCGTGTCGCCTTTCCATCGGGCATTTTGTGCATCGAGCAGACTGACCAGGCGGTTGCCCTGGAATTTTTCCAGCCGCAGTCCGGTGGCTGTTTTCCGGTTTTTGTCGTAACCCTGGATGTACACCTTGGTGTCGGGCGCCACGAGAAAATGTACGTTCGATTTTTTGCCTTTTTCCTGTTCAGTCCACACGTACGCGCGTTCAAATTTCAGGCGCGATTTATTGGCCAGCGGGATCAGATAGTGGTTGAGCGACAAATGCAACAAGGCAATGGCGCCGCCGGCATACAGATACGGCCGCATCAAGCGCCGAAAACTGACGCCGGCATTCAGAATAGCCAGCAACTCCGAGTTGAAAGCCAGGCGGGAGGTAAAAAACACGACGGAGATCATGGCGTATAAGGGCATCAGCAGGCCTGCCATGTTCAGCACAAAGCCGACGAAGTAGTCTATCATGATCTCCCGGAAGGTGCAGGGCTTTTCAATAAAGCTTTTCACCTTGTCGCTGAAATCTATCGCCATCGAAATGAGGGTAAAGATCAGCAGGGAGAAAAAGAAGGTGGACAGGTATTTGCGGATCAGGTAGCGGTCGAGTGTGGCCATACGCTGGTTGAACAAACGAGAATTGTAGTCTTATAACGCTGTTCCGGGCAGTAATGACGCCTGGATTTTGAACAATTTTGGAAAATATGGTTGTCTGTCAAGTCCTTGTACATTGAAAATTGGTCATTGAACATTGAACATTTCCAATT
>CALEYM010000829.1 GCA_937926185.1 uncultured Bacteroidota bacterium
TTATTAGGGGAGCAACCAAAACATCTTGTTGAAGAGACTTTATTAGCCTGCCTTTCACCATTATTGTGGCCATCTCATTGGCCTAGACCAATTGAGGAATTAAAAAAAGGGGAACAAAGACCTACTGAAAAAAGACTACTTACAACAATTAATTCACTTGTAAAAATCAACTCGAAGGAAGCCTTGCCGTATTTAGAGAAAATCTTATTAGATTCAATGGAAAATAATTCTCATAAGGAAGCAGCTTATAACGCAATGAAAGATATAATGTGGAATAACCTTAAAATTTAAAATTCTGAATCTTGCTCTCTTTTATTGAGAGATATAAATCGCCGAACAACGGATGTACGAAAATGCTTCCTAAGCGTCGCACATTCGCACATCCAAACGTTGAACTAAACCGCAAGCGGGAGTCTTACTCAATCAGCTGACAATCAATATCTAAGGTGGTAAAAGTAATAAATTTGGTTGATTTTTTCACCAACCAAAATAGTATTGCTTATGTCACCTTTACGGATTCGCATGTTGGAATACATGCAACTGAAACATTACAGCCCCGCGACCATCAAAAACTATCTGAGTCAGGTATCACATTTTGCCCGTTACCTGAGTAAAAGTCCGGATTTGGCTACACTGGTGTTTATTCCGGAGTATCTGACCCCCTCATTCCGGAGGTTTGACCCCCTATGTGGATAAGTACGGCATGAGTTGGGCGTTAAGGTAATTGGTTTAGATTTTTTCGTCTGCTTTTTCCTTTCAATTCGATACGGTGTGCCCTTGGGATGATTCGATCCAGGATGGCATCGGCCAGAGTGGGTTCATCGAGGTATTCGTACCATTTAGCCACAGGGAGTTGGGAGCAAATGATGGTGGCTCCTTCTTCGTAGCGGTCTTCCAGGATTTGGAGCAGGATGAGTTTGACGGGTTGTGTGACGGGTTGGAGTCCGAAGTCGTCGAGGATGATGAGTTGGGCTTTTTTAAGCAGATTGAGCCATTTGATGAGGGTTCCATCGGTTTTGGCGATGGCAATTTGTTCGCTGAGCCGGTTGAGGTTGAAGTAGAGGGTTCGGTATCCGGTGGCGCAGGCCTGGTGTCCCAGGGCGCAGGCGAGGAATGATTTTCCGCAACCGGTGGCGCCGGTGATGAGGATGTTTTCGGCGCGGGCGATGTAGGCGCCGTCGGCCAGTGAAGCAAGTGTATCAGGCTGGAGGTTTCGCTCCCCGGAGCATTGGACATCGGCCAGGGTTGCGCGATAGCGCATTTTGCTGGTGTTCAGGAAGATTTCCATTTTGCGCTGAGCGCGGTATTGCACCTCGGCATCCACGAGGGTAGCGATCATTTCGTGGGCCGGCGGATGCTGGTTGATGGGCAGGGTGAGGGTAGCTTCGTAAGCGGAAGCCATGCCGCTGAGTTTGAGTCGTTTCATGCTTTGCAGTGATTCGTTTTTCATGTGCAGTGATTTTCGATATGGATAGTGTTATTGATAGCATTCCGGCCCCCGGATGTTTTCATGCAGACCGAGACTGAGTTGGACGGGCGGTTGATCTTCTTGTTGGTCGAGTTTGAGTTGGAGGATTCGTTTAAGCATATTGTAGGTGGCCTTGCCGCCTGACTGACAACGTTTTGCTGCTTTTTCGAGTCGTTCGGGCGAGTGTTTCTTTGCCAGTTGCAGGATGCCTTTGCAGGAGTTGTACGCCTGGGGTTCGTGGATACGGCCCAGCAATACCTGTTGCATAGCCCATTGGGTTGCGGGGCCGATGAGCCGGCCTTGTTCGAGGAAGTAAGCCGCGTCGTAGCCCTGGGCTTTTTTCCATTCCAGGTGATGGCGGGGCATGTGTTCTTCACGGGTTTGATAACGATATTCCCGTCCATGCAGGAACAAACGCTGATGCGTGGCAACGCGTTTGCCCCCCACGTACACCTCCACGGTGCGGCTGGTGTAGAGCACTTCAGCCTGTTTGCCGGCATATTGCCAGGGCACGGAATAGAAGTTCTTCTCTTGGCCTAAAAAGACGTGGTAATTACGCTGGACTTTAGCGCGGGCAATCTTTTTGATTTCGAACAAATCGGTGGGTAATGACCGCATCTGAGGCAGTTCGTACTGCTCGTACAGGGATTGTCTGGTGCCGCTTTTCTTCTGGTAGGCCTGAGTATTGTGCAACAGCAGTTGCCGGCGTATAGCCGCGTTCAACTCTTCGATGCTGTGAAAGATATCCTGGCGCAGCGGCGCGTAAATGCGGCGGTAGACTTGTGTCACAGCATTCTCCACGCTGGCCTTATCCTTGGGCGTGGCAACCCGTGTAGCCTGTAAATCAATCTGATAGTGCGCGCCTAATTGCTCGCATAACTGGGTGAAGGTCGGCTCGTAGCGATCGGGCTTGCTCACGTAAGCTTTGAGATTATCCGACAAAATCACCTTGGGAAGGGCGCCCAAAAACAGCAGCGATTGATTCAAACCCTCGATAAAGTCCGCAAGGCTTTGCGACGGCAGCGCGATGCAAAAACTATATTGGGAAAAAGGCAACACCGCCACCAGCACTTCGCAAGTGTGCACTTCGCCGCTATGGCGATCGACCCACTCCATTTTTTTGCCGGCAAAATCCACCATAAGCACCTCGCCAGGCGTGTGATCCAGGGCCAGCGTCAGATCACGCTGCGCCACATGGCGGCTCAGGTGCTCGCAAAACTGGCTGTATCCATAGCCATCGGAGTGTTCGGCGCGATATTCCTGCCACAGCAACTCGCGCGTCACGCCTACGCGACGCAGTTCCTTTATCCAACCTTCGACTTTTTGTTCGAATACCGCCAGACGGCTGTCTGTTCCCAAACTACCCGGGGAGTAAAAAATCCGACTCAGCGATTCATCATCCAGTTCCAGTAAAGCAGACAAATCCGCCGAACACGCCTCGGCGCGTCGCAAATAGTCCCGAACCGTGTTTTTGGACACCTTCAACTGTCGTGCCGTGGCCTTGATCGAGCCACTGGCCAAATAATTGCGTAGCAGGGTTTTGATCTGATCCATACGTTTTTGCTTTGCCATCAATCCATTTTTTGGATCGAATTAATGGCGTTTATAGCCGTATGAATCCACATTTTTCCCGGGGTCAGAACTCCGGAATGTTACTAACATAGAAGGGGTCAAACCTCCGGAACGTTACTAACATTTGGGGGGTCAAACCTCCGGAATGAGGGGGTCAGACCAAATCGGAACAGGGGGGTCAGATGTTCCGGAATATACACTGGAAGATGTAGCCGCCTACTTGTTGCACCTGAACCTGGAACGTGGGCTT
>CALEYM010000830.1 GCA_937926185.1 uncultured Bacteroidota bacterium
AACGAGCAGCGTAAACTTTGGGAAGTACGCCTTGAACTCGGAGGCTAAATCCGGACGGATGAACTTGCTCAGCTTGGGTGCGTCCAGCGTCTCAAAAATTTCTCGTTGAAGCTCGGGAGAGGTAACAAAATGAATGGAAGGGTTTACCAACAAATCGGTCAGTTGGCTTTGGGTGCAAACGGCTCCTGTCCCCACTTTTAAGGACATCGGGCCAAGTTATTGATAAGGATATCCCATCGTTTGGCCAAGAGTACGGAACGGAGAAAGATCAAGCCTTCGAGGTTTTCTAAGTTCCAGAAAGAAGACGGGCATTTGAATCTCAAACAAATTACCCTTCGGACGGCGGATTCCATAATTCCGCTGCCGCAGGGCAAATTATGTTCTTTGAAAGACTGATATTTCATTCGTTCGGTGTTTCGGGTAAAATACCCCAGAATGGTCTCACAAGTTTGATCGTCCCAATCTGGGCAGAGTTGTTGAAATTTCTCCACGATTGCATTCGTCTGTCCATGCCAGAGCATATCTTTAAGTTGTTGGGTGGTGCTTGGTGTTTTTTGGGGCAAATACTCAATGGCTTTGTGCAGGTTTTGCGCGGCATGATAGTAATCGACGGTTTCAACAATTTTTTCCGGGGCCACGCCCAAGGCTACGAGCATGGGTTTGACGCGATTCCATATCCAAGGCGCCCCGTCGGCCACGACCTGGATTAACTCGGCCTGGTCAATGTCCAATGCGGTCAGGTATTGGCGCAACACGGCCAAAATTTCGTCGTCGCCAAAGGAGCAGTCATAAATGGGCAAACACTCCTCTTGTGCTTTTCCATCGTCGTCCATTACACTGATGACCAACATTTTAGGTTCTCTCCAGGGTGTAGTAAACTTGTGGTGCGTCCCTTGCCGGTTTTTCTCCGGCACATAACATCGCGTTCTGGTTCGCCCCCCATCTAAGGAAATGAAAACCCGCTTGCCTTTCAACGTTTCGCCTTGCTTGAGCGCTAAATCCTGGCGGCTTTTTACACATTGGGCCGATATGCGATTGGCCAACAACCGCATCCGGTCAAACCCAACCTGTACATATTGCATTTGCAGTACCTGTTTGGCCACATCATACGAACAACACAAAACCGAATACAGACACACCAAACTGTAAAACGCCGGAGATGCACTTTCCATCACGGACCACCATAAATGCAACAGATGTCGCGTCCCCTCATAACCCGCCGGCGCCCGTTTAGCATACAAACCATTGGTTTGTGCCCAAAAACCAGTACGCAATTGAATCCAAGTGCGCCGGAATTCTAATTTGCCAACCCCAAGCTGTGCCGCTAATGACCGCTGCGAGGCAACCACGGAAGGCCCCGAACTAACCTCCAGAATCACCGCTTGGGCCGCTGCATTATAACAATTGACCATCCCCTCGTACAAATCTTCTTCAAAACCGTATAAATCTCCTCTTTCCAACCGATCAGCAAACACATCTATTTGATTCAATACCTGAACATCGAATATCGAACTTATCTTTGTCTTCGTGGCAGCGGGCAGCATTTTTATAAAGTTTGGTGGTACAAACTCTAAAAGTACACTCGTTGCCACTTTTTAACGTGATTTTAGGGGGACAGGAGCCGTTTGCGCCCGTTGGCTTTTGAATCGGTTGATGACGAAACTGACCCACCAGTTCGTATCAACTACGATTTTGATCCCGCCCTTCTTCATAGTGTTTGGCTCTGATTTCTTCAATCGTTTCCAGAATCAAGTCCTCGGGAACTTCGGTTTCCGGATCAACGTCGCTCATGGTTGCAACCAACGCTTTGCGGGCAAGCAGGCGATTTTCGGCATCCGAAAGTTTAAAAAAACTAAGCCCCAAACGAGCAGCGAGTTCCTCAAAAAGCCGGACATCTTCCCGGCGTTCGATCTTGATCACAAGATTTGTCATAATGACTGCTAATTTTCTGCCAGACAAAAGTACGAAATTATACCGTTCGTAGCATCAGTTTGCGGGATTGTACGGTGTGCGGTAGTGGGTATGTAACAGCCGGTCAAAATCTTCCTGCTTCCAACCTTCCGTGGCTTTATCGGCGGATTCAACGGCTTTTTGCATAAAGTACTGAAAGATCAGACGGCGTAACTCGACCCATTGCTCTTCCGGTATGTCGCGGGAGAACATCTTGAGCAACTCTAATTGCGCTTTGGTAAAGCGGTTGGATAATTCGGTCATGGCCGTTTTTTTACAAAAATACAGGGTATTTTAAAATTCAGGCTTCCAGCAGGCAATTTTCTTCCGGAAACCAAGATCGCGCATGACCCGTGCGCCGTGGTTAGTAATAAACCGGATCGCCATCCTACCGGTTCATCTTAGATTTTGACGCCATGCTCCAGTCCGTCCGGGTCTGCTCCATTCCGATGGCATCCGGGTATGCTCTGATCTACTCGGTACTGATAATTCCGATGATCGAACTATGCGATGATCTGAACAAGAATGATAAGGTCGACCAGTTGCAGTTTTTGATGAACTCATTCATTGGGATTTGATTTGCCTTCATGGTTGTGGTTAGGTTCTACCCATTGTTCTGCAAAGTAATCTTGCAATATGCGGTGCCGGAAGCTCCACGCGCCCCCCCCCATGCCTGTGCGAGGATTGCCATCGAATTCGATGATGTGACGGAGGGAAAGATCGTTAAGAAAGTGGACTAAATCTGAAGGAAGAAGGTCTTGATGATAAAGTTGATAACATAAGAGTTTATGTTGGAGTATAGAGAAATATAACGCCTTATTTGAAATGGAAAAGCGTTGATATGGAGAATTTATCTGAATTAGTTCATTATGTTTATTCAATCCCAATATCAGTCCACCTATTAATCCCATTGCTAGTCCTATGGCTACCAAAAATAGTAAATAAATAGCCATTCTAAGGCACAACCAAAGGATTAATCCACCGCCCAATCCTCCAACCAATCCGACTTTCATTCGTTCTGCAATTGGTTTTGAAAAGGTTCTCCAAGACCAATTTATTTTGCCTTTAATTTGAATCGAAGGGCTTTCATTAGGTGGTCTTTCAATTATTGGTTTAATCAAACCAAAGAGAAGTGTACTGGCTGACAGAAAAATTATAAAACTCAAACAAACGACCAGACCTGTAATAAATCCACTTAAAGGTCCGACAGCTGATGTGACAATCAATCCGAATCCAATTCCAAAGCACGCACCAGTGAGTATGATTAAGTCTAAATAGGAGACTGCCTCTTGCACCATAACTGCTATCATTAATTGCCGCTTTCCACACTTCCACCAATCATATTGTAAATCCTTCAACTCAAACACAACCATATTCCGCTCCGTCATCCGCGCCGCCAAAAACGATAGCCAATGCCTTGTCTTTCTCGGAGGATATGGGTGCCCGGTCTTGACGTTTAATGCCCCTTCGACAAACCGTTCTACCAGCTCCTTTTGTCGCCCAGTCACATCTGTCGCCGCGAATCCCAAATCCGACAAATTCTTACCCGATGCAAACAGCAACTGCGCGGTGTTCAGATAAAATGGATTCTCAACGGCTGAACGGAGCAACGGATCACTCTTCAAGGCATTCAGTAATCGTCTCGATTCCGGTTGGATATGTGCCGATGCCGACAAACTCATCTCCACTTGCTCAATCGTCAGTGGCGCTACTTCCACTTGGGCATTGGCCGGAGCATCTTTGGTAACTGCATATTCAGCCGTCCGGGAACTGATCAGGAATTGCCGGGTTGCATCGGCTCCGTATTCACCGATAACGGTGATCAGAGAATCCCGGTCTGCTTCCGGCACCTCATCCAATCCGTCGAGCAGCAGGATTAGCGGAAGGCATTTCCGGATTTGTTCTGCTAACCCGGTCGAAGCTCCCAACTCTGCCGGGAGTATTCTCCGGAGCCATTCTTCAAATGTTTGGAACTCGGATCGCCACGTAGCCAAATTTAGTACCACCGGGAAACTGCCGTCTTTACGTTCCAAGAGATGCAAAGCCAGTTGCAACACAATGGTGGTCTTACCGGAACCCGGTAATCCGACAAGCATCAAACGGCCATTGGCTCGGGTGAAGATGTCACCAATGGCTCCGCGCACATCTTCTTCTTCCAGTGTCATCAAGTTCTCGGCACTTTCATCGGAGATACCGGATACTGATGGTAGGATGCGTAGATTTACTGGTTGCCGACCGGCGAGTTTTTGGCTCAACCGGTGTTCGTACCGGGATTTCAAATATTGCCGGACTTTGATCACCAGTTCCGGGTCGGGCGTACCCGGAGGAAGGTTGGCAGATTTATCATTATTACCCGGTAGTAACCATTTGCCTACATCTGTTGTGAGCAATACCAATACCACGGCACAAAATGGCAGCAAAGCCACGAGGTAAGGCTTGTACCCATCGCCTATGTGTAATTTCAACCACACATCTACGTCCCCGGACAACAGGTTGGGTATGAACGCCATCAGGGTCGTCAAAACGACGACCAACAGCAGGATGGCAATACCTTTATGCAACGGTTTGGGCATGTGTTACCGATAATCGGAGTTTCAGATTCTGAATTCAGACAGTAAACTCATAAAGTTTTTGTTTATTATACCTTATGCTCTGCTGGTTCGACAATCTGTCGATCTATTGTCTTCTAATTGTTCTCTTTTTAAGTCGCTTGCCAATATTCAACGCTTTTTGCAGACCGTAATGAATTTCATACCGAACACCAAGCCTTACCTTGGGATTGGGGTTTGAATATGATCGCTCTCTAAACGCCCAATGAATATGCCTGTCATCGTCGATCATGTCTTCAA
>CALEYM010000831.1 GCA_937926185.1 uncultured Bacteroidota bacterium
AAAACCGGCTATGCAGAGGGCGCATAACCGGCTGGTTGCTTTCTAACAGTATGTTGGTAAAGAAGTATGTCTCTTTTCCGGAAAGGCGTTTAAAAAAACAGCCCTCCGCCCTTTCTCATTCGAAAGGGCCGGAGGGCCCCCGCCTTCGGTTTAATCTTTGCGGCGCTTCGGAAGCAACCGCTTTATTCTTTATTCGAACCGTTGTTCGAAGGTTTATCTCTCAGCAATTATGATGCAAATATATGGTAATTTTTTTACTTGCAAACTTTTTTCTGCCGTATTCTCAAAAAAAACGCCGCTTCTCTGTTTTTATTTGCCGTTCCTTGGAATTTCCGTGTTAACAAAAATCAAAATTCCAGCTCCAACACTTGAGGTTTTTTTGATATTTCAGCGTTTTTATGGCAAAAACTCAAAAAAAACCGCGTTTTTTAAACTTTTCGTCATTTTGACGGCTGCGAAAAAAAAAGTCACGGCAGGAAAAAAAAATTTTACCCCGGCATCGGAAATTGTGCTGCAGAGATGGTTTCAGCGCAAGCAAAATGCCCCAGAGGGCAGGCCGGGCGGCCGTGCAGGCCGCAGGGGCGGCAGCCAAGCGTCTCTTTGGTTTCCACAACCCGGCTTTGTTCGGAGAGGGGCGTAAAGCCAAAAAGCGGTATGGTGGAGCAGAAAACGGCGGTTACCGGCGCGTTAACGGCTGAAGCCAGGTGCATGGGCGCTGAATCGTTGACGTAATTCATAGCGGCTTCCTGCATCAGGGCAGCGGATTCGAGCAGGCTCAGGCGCCCGGCCAGGTTATGTATGCCCGGATGGCCGGATGCAGCCTGGATCGCGGAACAGGCGCTCGCATCGTCCGGACTGCCAAGCAAATATATGGCACAATCCGCCGGCATGCGGCCGATCAGTTCTACCCATTTGTGCGGCGGGAATTGTTTGGTAAACCACACGGAAGTAGGCGCGATACAAACATAGCGACCGAAGGCGCCCCTCAGGTCTCTTACCCGTTCATAATCGGCCGGATCGGGATAAAGCCGGGGCATTTCAAACGACGCATCCGTCAGGTGTTCGATGAGGGTCAGGTTGCGCTGCACTTCGTGTACCGGTTTGGCAACCGTACCGAATACATGCGGCATACGCCGGGTGAATAAGAAGGAAAGCGGGTTTTTCCGGAAACCCGAGGTGCGCCGGGCGCCTGAAAGTATGGTCAGCAAACCCGCGGCAGCAAAACGCTGACAATTGATCACTTCATCATAATGTTCCTGCCGGATCTGACGTATCAGCGCGGCGAGCCCGCGGTATTTAGCCTTTTTTTTGTCCCACACCCAAACGCGTCGAATAAACGGATGGCTGGCCAGCAGTTTCTCATTGCCTTTCCGAAGCAAAAAATCGATTTGCGCGTCGGGATAAAATCGCCTTAGTTTTTCCACTAAGGGAGTGGCCAGTATCACGTCGCCGATAAAGGCCGTCTGGATCACGAGAAATTTCATGGGCCAAAGTTCCGGATCAATGAAAAACTCCGGACAGTTTATTTTTTCTCCGCTTCCATTTTAGCCGGAATTTCGGGACTTTCAGCCATTTTGTTGAAGAACATGTCCAGGAACCAGTTCACGTGATTCTTCGCGTCTTCCGACAACAGCGGATGTTCGCACCAACGCATCATGGCAGGTTTAGCCGACAGGATGCTTTCTTTTGCTTTTTGCAGCGCGCCCGTATCGACGCCGTACATCATCAGTGAACGTTCCTGCACGGTTTTTATCCCGGCCTGCGAATTCGGCGAGGCGTAAGGCGCGCTCACCAGGCCTGAAAAATCGAAATCGAAGGGAATGGTCAGCATTTTGTCGTTATCGTGCGGTTTCAGCACCAATACATTCCGGCAGGCTTCCAGGTCCCAGTCGGTATTACCGATCATATACTGAAACAGGATCATCAGCGCGATCTGCTCCGTTTGAAAACGATCGGCGCTCAATCCCCATTCCTGAACCGGTACCGCCTGGAAGCGCGCCGCAATCTCTTCTTCATGCTCTACCAACATGGCCAGCATTTTTTGCGGGCCTTTTTTTTTGCCGTTTTTAAGCTCCAGCCGCACCAGACGCGCGCGGGCGCTGGCAGGACTCAGGCTTTCAAACATGCGGTAAGCCAGGTATTCCCGGACGATCAGGTCTTCACTGGCCGGTTCGGCGGAGCAGGGCAGCACAAGTTTGATCTCATTAAAAGTATCCAGTTGCCGTGCCTGCAACTCTTCTTTTAAAAATTTAAATTTAAGGGGTGGGATTTCGCATTTCCGGCGGCGGAATTTGCCCCGGGTGCGCACCTCCAGTTTGTAAGTTTGACCATCCGGTGCTGAAAGCGTTGCCGGCAGGTATTCAGCATTTTTCCGGTTGCCCAATAAGGCATCCAGATCGATTTCGAGCTGAACTTTGGGGTTTTCTTCCCCTGTCAGGCGTTCAAAAACGGATGGTAATATGGAATCTGGCTGGCCGGAAGCCGGGTTGGAGCAACAAAATAGTATAAGGGCATGGAAGCATTGGGTAAAAATAACTCTCATAGCAGACAGCAGATTTGGACAAGCAAATCTAATTCAATCCCCGCGTTTGACCAGATTTAAAATTTTTACAAACAAACGTAAAAAAAATTTGCCGGAATCCGCGCGAGTTCTAACTTTGCACCCGCTTTTGAAACGAGATATTTTACTACTGTTTGCGGGAATGGCGGAATTGGTAGACGCATACGTTTCAGGGGCGTACGCCTTCACGGGCATGCGAGTTCGAGTCTCGCTTCCCGCACATCAAATTCAAGGACTTATGTGTGACAACATAGGTCCTTTTTCTTTGCCTGCCGTTGGATTGGAGGACATTACGCGCAAATATGTCAATGTACAGTACCGGATTGGAAATCCTCTTATTTTTGCAGCCGTGTGGTTTTCGAATAGAAAACACGACTGAATGTTATGAATACACGCTGGTTTCTCCCGCTGTTTTTCCTTTTTTTTATTGGTTGTAATCATAACCAGCCGGACGGTTCCGGCGAATGCGCTTGTATTTGCGATGGCACCACCAATGCGGCAGCGTACAAAACAGGAAGAGGGGCTTTACTCGGAACAAGATTCGCATCTTTTGAAGCATTAAAATCGGTAATCCGGATTGAATATGGCAATGGCGCAATCCCTTCAGACAGCACCGCACCCGAAAACCATATCGTCCGCGTGCGGCATTGCAGCAGCGGCAAAGCAGTGATGAGCGTATTGGAGAAAGGCATAAATGAGGGTGATTTTTTGAAAGCTTATAATGCCAGGCGAAGCGGCGCCGTTTGGAAGAACTTTTCTTTGCTTTTTCGTTGCCCTTACGCGGTGATGAACAGGGAAGACCTGGAGAGAATTCATACCCTGTCACGATGGAAACCGGAATGGTTTGGGGAAGGCGATCTCGCTTTTTTTGATATGGCTAAATCGTCGGTAGCACACATCAATACGCCCGAAATGGCTTTTAGAAACCCAAGAGACAGCACGGAAAAAGGTTATCTCAATTCCTTTAACCACATCACAGCCCAGGCATTCATTACCACTTGTTTTTCGGAGGAAATGGCGGATTTTATTGCCGATGTACACGAACGTTACCGCCATCCGGAGTTGATCACCGGGAAATTTACCGAGGCGCAAATTGCAGACCTGGAAGAAGGGCCCGTTGATAATTATGTAGATATTGTCAACAATGAATGGGGACAGGAACTGGGCAAACAGCTAAAGGAGAAGTACAGAATTGACCGCGAAACAAAATGGACGCCCGAGCTGCTTGCAAATTATCTGAACGATTTACTGAGTTATTATAGCTGGGCCTTTCAAATAGGTTTTGAACCCTACAAACCGGAAGACGAAGAAGTGCTCCGGTTTTCGACTAAGATTGACGCGGTAATGCGGTCGTTTGAATTTTAAAAAGCGCGTTTCAGGTCAATCCGCTTTTTTCAAACGGTACATTGGAATTTTCCATTTGTCAAAAGTATCGTTTACAACGCTGTAGTTTTCCTGCAGTTCTTTTACTCCCACCGGTTGCCATTTTTTTAATTTCTCCCCCCAATCTTTATCTACCAGGGCTTTGTTTAACCGTACGCCGAGGAGATCAGCCTCGCTTAAATCTACTCTTCTCAGATCAGTATCAATCAGGTTTGCCTGGTTCAAATTAACTTTTTTGAGGTTGGCGCCCAAGAAATTAACGCTCGTCAGATTTGCCTCGTTGAACAAGGCGCCGCCCGATTGTGCCCACTGAACAGTCGCGTCATATAGATCTGCGTTTCTCAATTGCGCGTTTGTGAGGTTTGCGCCGTTCAGGTTTGCCAATGCGAGAGTCGCTTTATTCAGTTGTGCCCAGCTCATATCCGCCCTTTTCAAATCGGCATTGCCAAGGTTTGCCCCATTTAGGTTCGCCCCCCAAAGGTTTGCGCCACCCAGGTCGGCGCCACTCAGATTTGCGCCGCCCAGGTCGGCATTTTTCAAATTCGCTTCATGGAGGTTTATGCCGCTCAAATCCAATCCTTTCAAACGGCCCCCCTGCAAATTCGCCCCGGCAAAGAGCGCCTTCCGTTTTATCCGGGCGAAAGAACCCGTATCAATATGCATCAGTATCAATGCCTGCAAAAGTTGCCCGCGCTCCGGGCTGTACGCTTTCTCCGACAGGCTGTCCCCGTCGATAAATCGGTATGGCTTGAAAAAAAAACTTAAATCTGCTATTCTGGCAATGGTGGTGTCGCTCAGTGTGTTGCCACGCTTCAATTCTTCGCCAACGTCGTCCAGTAGGCTGCGCATCAGCGGCTCCAGGTTTTGTTTTTTCACCAATTCTACCAATGCCGCCATTTCCTGCAACTGCCTGTCCTGGTTATGAATTTGAAGTTTGAAAGACCCGATCCGGCGATAGACGGCAAAACCACTCATAAAGCCTCCCAGCAAAAGAACGCCAACCAGTGTTATCCAAATGAAAGTATAGGGGTAACGAGTGCTTCTGGAACCTCCGGTCACCGTTTTTTTGCCCATCAGTCCGGACAGAAAAATGTTGTTCCGTGCATTGAACAAAATGAGCGCCAGCGAAGTCAATGCCAGCGCGGCTATAAAACCCACCAGAAACGAGCAGTTCTTTTCTACATGCGGTAAGCGAAGAAATCCCAATGCCCACCCGATTACCAGTCCGAATACAAAGCCGATAAGAAGATAACGTTTCCCTTTCATCAGTGAGGCGGGTTATTCATGCAAAAACCGGCTACTGCACGTTGACCTTCACCACTTTTCTCACTATATTTTGGCCGTCAACCTGGCATTTCACAAAATAAACGCCGGCGGGCACATCCGGGATTTCGACCCGCAGCGGGCCGGCGGTAACGACCTGGCGCCGGAATGGCGTGGCCACCAGGGCGCCCGATTCATTGGTGAGTTCGACGGAAACAACAGACAAACGCGGCAGATCGAGGTCGAGCGTTGCTTTATCTACATAAGGGTTCGGGTAAAGCTTAAGATCGACGGCGGGTGTTTTAGGTTTGGGACTGCCGCCCGCGTAAAGCACTTCTTCACTGCGTTTCACCGCTCGCACCGCCTGGTTTTGTTCGTTCCCGGAGGCAACGCTTACAACAGGTTCAGGCGCCACGGCAACCGGTTTTACAGGAGGCGCCAGCCAGCGCAAGGTGTTTTCCAGGATACGTGTAGAAACAGATTCGTCGAAATAATATTCAAGTCCCAGATACACTACTTTACCGGCGCCCAGATTTTTGTACCCCACGGTAGGGCAATCCTGGATATCGGCAAGCGTCACAAACTGATTATCGGTAATATCGAGCGGATAAGCGTAGTTGGACATCGAAAATTGCGCCGGCGTTCCCCGGAGCACCGGATGGTTGGGGGAGGTTTCCTGCAATTCGAGATCGGAGCAGAAATAACCAAAATCCAGTTCAATCAAGCCAAATTGTTGCAAAATGCCGAATTGGTTGGTTCCGCTGAACACCACTGCCCCACCCTGCCGTACAAATTGCTCCAGCACTTTACCATAAGCCCGCACCTGGTTTTTGGAGCCAGTGGCAGGATAGGTCACCACCACGATCTGGTTTTCTGCCAGGGCGTCCTTAAGTGCCGCTGTCGTACCGTCCCAAAAATCGGTAATGCTGCATCCCGGCAAGCGTTTACTGATCAGCTGGCGAACTTTTGCCACGTAGACGCTGTCGTAGGCCGTGTAATTCAGCATCAGGATATGTAAATTACTGCCAAGGGGGGCCGGCTCTGCAAGGCCATCCGCGGCAAGCCATTGGCGTCCGAACATTTGTAAGTACTGATCGACCGTGGAATTGAAGGGCAAAGGTCGTTCGGCAAACTTCGGCGGGCCAGGCTGGTAATATGCACCCAGGCTAAACAGCCCGGCAACCAGCGCGGTTAAAGAAGCAACACGAAACATGGAAAAGTATATTTTGACCAATAAAATGCGCATTTTTCTTCAAAACGCTAAAATCGCTCCAAATTGTACAAAAGAGCGTTCGCGCCGCGGGATATTTTTGTTTCACATAAAAGCGCAAGGACGCAAATAGTGGCAGAACTGGTTATAAAACATTGGTTTTAAGAACCTTAATGCTTTATCTACTTAGTTTGAATAAAAGTATCTCTTGATGCGGGAGGCAAAGGTACGCCGGGGAAAACCGTTTTTAAAAACAAAGTTGAATCATCCGGCATTTTCGGAAAAACAATTTCAGAGCAATTTAAACCGCGGAGCGCGCAAAGACCACAAAGCGCGCCCTTTTTGGAAA
>CALEYM010000832.1 GCA_937926185.1 uncultured Bacteroidota bacterium
TACTTGAAATCGAAAATAGAATTTGGTTATATCGAAAAACTTTTACAATCGTTGAGCACATCGGAACGCGCGGCACTGCGCAGATACCTTTGCTCACCCTATCTCAATTCCCGAACCGATGTGCTCGCCCTTTTCGACTGCCTTAACGCGCCTTCCCGGCAAATAACCACCCGGCAGGCGGCATACAAAAGCGTATTTCCGGGCAAAGATTTCGAAGCCCGCCGGCTGAACTACACTGTATCGTACCTCACTAAACTCACAGAAGATTTTATCGCCCAGCGCGAATGGGATGCCGATGCGGACGCCCGGGATTTGTATCTGCTGCGCGGGTTGCGCCGCCGGCTTTCGCGCCTGTCAGAACGCGTGGAGCGGGCCGTCGAAAAGCGCGCCGAAAAACAGCCGCGGCGGGATGCCGCCTACTTCCGGCAACGCTACGCGCTTGCTTTCGAACAGTTGCGCGGACACCTGCAGCAGGGCCGGGGTCAGGATATCGATTTCAACTCGCTCACCGAAGCGCACGAAAAAGCGTTCGTATACGAAAAATTGAAACTCGGCTGTATGATGCAAAGCCGGCAGGCCGTGGCCAAACGGGAATACGGCGCCGGACTCTTGCCGGTGGTGATTGATTTTCTGAAAGACCACCCCTGGCTCGAAGAACCGGCCATTGCCGCCTGGTATTACGGGTATTTTGTGCAAACCGACGGCAACGCCACGGCCCACTTTGAACGCCTCAAAGACCTGATCTTCCGCCACGGCGCCCTGCTGCCCGACGATGAGCGGCATGATCTCTTCCTGCTGGCCATCAATTTTTGTATCCGGCGCATCAACTCCGGCGACGCGGATTTTTCTAAAGACTTGTTCGATTTGTACCGCGAAGGGCTTCTACAAGGCGTATTGCTCGAAAACGGCGCACTTTCCCGCTGGTCGTACAACAATATCGTGAACAGTGCCCTGAAAATAGGCGAGACGGATTGGGCGCTCCGGTTCCTCGAAGACTACCGGCAACTGCTGGAACCGGCTTTCCGCGATACCAGCTATTTTTTCAACCTCGCCCGCTGTCTGTACGAAAAAGGCGACCACGACGCTGCATTGGCATGCCTCACCCGGATCGAATACGACGACATCCTGCAAAACCTCAGCGCCAAAACCCTGCAATTGAAGATATACTACGACACCGAAGCCTGGCAGGCGCTCGACAGCCTGCTCGACAGTACGGCCATCTACCTACGCCGCAAAAAAGTGTTGGGCTACCACCGCGAAAATTTCAGCAATATCGTTCGCTTCATGCAGCGCCTCGTGGCTTTGCCGCCGGGCAACAGTTCTGTTCAGGACACCCTGCGGCAGGATTTGGAAAACTGCAAAGTGCTGAGCGAAAAGGGGTGGTTTTTGCAGAAAGTGAGTAGGGCTTAGCTGTTACCGTGACCGATAAATCAACCGGAATTGTTTTTGAAGGCGTGGTTCAGGCTGTTTAATGCCATATTTGCAAAGCCGGAAATCAGTCCGGTACTGCAAACGCAACGAAACTTATCCACACCGCCATGCCTGAAAATAAAAATTCCCTGCCCGACGAACTGCGCAACGAAATGGAAAAAACCAAAGAACAATACCTCATGTCGCCCACCGAGCGCCGGCGCAAGCTCATCCGCTGGGCCATCCGGCAAATGCTGACGGCACTGCTGTACTTCTTTTTCTGGGACGCCCACCCCTGGGTACCCTGGTCGTTGTGGATCGTGGCGCCGCTCGCTATTCTCAGTCTGTTGTCCATCGTGGGGTACAACTGGTTCCTGGAGCGCAAACTGCGGAACACGGGGGCGAAGATTGATGAATTGGAGGAGAAGATGAAGGAGTTGAAAGATTCGAAGGAGGAATAAAACCATTGATGTACGATGCCAAATTACCCCTGCCCTTGCGGGAGTGGAAAAAAGTATAAAAGGTGTTGCGGGAAAGGGTAGGGCGGTGGCTATTGTCTGCCCAGCAACTCCCGGTAATAGCCGCCCACTTCGTCGCCGGGCGCCTTGTCGAGGTACTGACCGATCAGCGTGCCGGCCGCGGCCTGATCGCCCGATTCGAAAACGCGGAGAAAGTCGGCGAACAGGGCACGATGCTGTTTCTTTTGCTGCAGGAGGGTGGGATCGTCGTTTGAAAATTCCTCGTACAGCCGGATGGGCCGGGCCTTGCCCCGCAGTTCGAGCAGGCCTACGCAACGCAGGTTGAAGCGGGCCGGGTCGTTCAGTTTGATCACGGCGTCGGCGCTCAGGATAATATGCGTGCGCAATATGCGGGTCATGTCTTCGAGGCGGGCCGACACATTTACGGCGTCGCCGATCACGGTGGTGTCCAGGCGGCTGCTGGCGCCAACGGTGCCGAGTATCATCGGGCCGGTATTCACGCCGATACCCATGCGGATGGGATAAGAAGGCCTTAGTGGCGATTCTGTGTTGAATTCCAGCAGTTTGTGTTGCATCTCCACGGCGGCGGCCAGGCAATGCTGGACGTTTTCCGGGAACAAGGCGAGCACGGCGTCGCCCACGAATTTGTCCACGATACCGCCGTGGTTTTCGATCACGGGCGTGAGCCGTCCCCAGATATCGTTGAGCAGGGCGAATACTTCTCCTTCGGAAACGGACTCGGAGAGGGTGGTAAAGCCCCAGATATCGGAGAACATGACGGCCATATTTTTGGATACCTGGTCGCCCAATCCGATATCGAGGATACTCGCCTTGCCCAGTTGTTGCAGGAACACCCTGGGCACAAAGCGTTCGTAGGCCCGGTTGAGCGCCTGAATATCGCTGTAGTAGTTGGCGTTTTCGATCGATATGGCGGCCTGTGTGCCGAGTATCTGGAGCACTTCCATACGTCCGGCGGTAAAAGCGCCGGGCACGAGGTTGTTTTCCAGGTACAGCAGCCCTACCGTTTGGTTTTTATACAAGAGGTTCATGCAAAGCAGCGAGCGCACCCGGTGCTCCCGGATATAGGGCTCGTTGACGAAACGGCCTTCGGCTACCGCGTTATCGAGCACGATGTTCTGTCCGGAATGCAACACAAAGTTGAGCACCCCGGTGGCAGCCGACTCATATTGTTCAAAGGGCAGGGCGGCCACGTTTTCCACCACGCCGGCTTCCTTCATTTCCGCTTCCACGAAATACCCGCCGGGTTTTTTCAGGATCAGGGCGCCCCTGGTAGCGCCGGCGTTTTCCGCCATTACGGCCAGCATTTTATTCACCAGCAGTTGCAGTTCCAATTCGCCGGAGATGACCTGCGCCCCCTTGATGATGCTGAACAAATCCATTACCCGGCCACCGACCTGGCTGTCGGCGCTGTCGAGCACGCTGGCTTGCACGGAGTAGCCGGGCAACGATTGCAGGTAATGCACGATCGCTTCGGCGCCCCAATGCCGGAAGGCGTCCGTTGCTTTCCGGTGGTAGATGGCGGCCAGGTCGTCGAGGCCGCGCAGGCGGGCGTAGCGGAACAACTCGAGACTGCCAAGCCCCTGGTCGTAGGGGTTGCCTTCGTGCTGAAAAAAGCCCATCGCCCGGTGAAAAAGCCCCAGGGCTTTGTCGTGTTCCCCGTGCAAGGCGGTAAAGCAGGCTTCCGCCAAGGCCAGTTTGCCGCTGAATTCGCCGGGATTGTATTGCTGATATTTCCGCAAGGCGTCGAGGCTGGATTTTATCCGGGCCATCTGTTTGCGTTTTAAATGGGCGTTTTCCACGCAGGCATGATACCGGACGAGTACGGCCAGGAAATGGTGGTGTTTGTACACCGGGATGGAAATGACCGATTTGAGGTTGGCGTGGGCAATGTCAATATTGGCCAGCGCGTCGGCGAAATCGCCGTGCAGCAGCGCCAGCTGCGCCCGGAAGTAGGCGATATTAAAAATGACGGGCGTATTGTTGATGCGCACCATTTCATCGAATACGGCATCGGCGTCGCACATTTCACCTTTCAGGAGGCGGGGCTCCGGCGCCTGATTACGCAGGCAAAGCACAAACTGATGAAAAATATTGTTGAAGGTGACCGAGGTATAGTGCCGGGTTTGGGTGCTGTACTGGAGTTGCCGGCGCAATTCTTTGTCCAGTTCTTCCAGGTCGTTGCCCGACATGATGGCCGCCTGGGCGTAGGCATTGCCCAGAAAGGCGGTAAAGTCGGCCTCCCCGCTTTCGAGGCTGCGCCGGTACGCTTCTTTCAACGATGGGACAATGCCGGGCAGCGGGTTTTTCCAGTGCTGAACGAAATAATACAGTACGAACAGCGCGCGCGACTGGTACTCTGAAAACGGGTGTTTTTTCATCAGCGCGAGCACAAATTCGCCATAGCGGCTACCCGTATTCACTTCATTGGTAATGGCGCATAACACGAAGGAATAGCAGGAGTAAGCGTATGCGCTCGAACTGGCTATACCATACCGGCTGGTAAAGACCATCAGCCGGAACAATATGATGCTGTACAGGTTGGTGTCGACGAAAAAGACTGGCGGCGCCAGGTTAGCCATGATCCGCATCACGGCAAGGTGTTCGGGGCGCTGTGCGAGTGGCAGTTCGAGCAATTGTTCCGGCGTTTTGTTGCGCATCGCCATTTTGGCTTTTACCAGTTCCATGGCTACCTGCGCCTGACCGGGTTTGGCGGGCAACTTCACCCCGAGCAGCGCCAGCGCCTCCAGCCCCAGGGTAATGGATTCGCGGATGCGCTGCCGGGAGAACAGGGCGATGATCCGGATTTCCAGCGCCGTGACTTTGTCGATCGTAGTGACGGCTTTTGACAAAATCAGGTCGATCAGGCGCTCCATTTCCTCGTCGTTTCCGCTCAGGTAGGCCGTTTCGGCCGTTTGATTGTGGAGCCGCAGGGTCTCGGCATAATCTGTTTCCCAGGCGCCGGCCGGCAAACTGTCTATCGCTTTTTGAAAGAATTCGAAAGCGGGCGAATATGCGGCGGAAGATTTGGCCCTGAGGCCGGCTTCATAGTTCAG
Organism: uncultured Bacteroidota bacterium; assembly: GCA_937926185.1. Classification (GTDB taxonomy): domain Bacteria; phylum Bacteroidota; class Bacteroidia; order Chitinophagales; family Saprospiraceae; genus M3007. Next base: position 4,964 of record CALEYM010000832.1, read on the forward strand.
GCGGCTTTTAAGCGTATGGTCGGTAAAAGACGGGCCGGCTTCATTGATATGGTTAACGATCTCGAAAATACGTTCCGCCTGTTCGTTGTCCGGTAGCGTTTGTAATAATAATACGCCCGCCTGCCGGTGGATGCCGGCTTTTTCTTCCGGCGGCAGGGCCTCGTACACGGCCTGGCGTACCCGGTCGTGCGCAAAATTGAATCGCACGCTTGCCAGCCCGTCGCCGGTTAAAAACCGCTGTTCGGGTTCCAGGGGAACAATAAGACCCTCTTCCACCGCCTGCCATAAGGCGGCTTCCACTTCGCGGGGCTTCTTTTGCAGAATCACGGCAAGGGTGTCCAGATCGAAGCTGTGGCCGACACAGGCCGCGGCGTTCAAAACACGGCGGGCGGCAGCGGTCATTTTATCCACTTTCCGGGTGAGCAGATCCACGACGTTGTCGGTAACCCGGAGCGCGCGGATATTGTCGGTGTCGAATCGCCAGACCGCCCTTCCTTCCGGATGTTCGAGCCGGATATGGCCTTCTTCGTGCAGCGATTCGAGAAAGCGGTGAACGAAATAAGCGTTTCCGCCCGTTTTTTGAAGCAGCAGTTGGGCCAGTTCACGGGCCAGCCGGGCGGGCGTGTCGAGGGTGTCGCGCACCAGTTCTTCCAGGTTTTCTTCGGTGAGGTTAGCCAGGGAATACCGGTTGACCAGGCTATTGTCCGGCGAGAAAGCCAGGCTCACGTCGGTTTCATTGATGGGGCGCCATTCCCGTTCCAGTTCTTCTATGCAGGTCAGAAAAGGATGTCCTTCATAGACTTCGTTTTCCCGAAAAGCGCCGATCACAAACAGATAACCCAGGCCGGGCTCGGTCATCACAAGCCGGAGCAGATTGAGCGAGGCGGCATCGGCCCATTGGAAATCGTCGAGAAAAACGACCAGCGGATGCTCCCGGGTGCAGATAGCGCGCGCGAAGCTGCGGAAAGCGTAGTTGAACCGGTTTTGCACCTCGGTAGCGGGCAGTTGGGGCGGTTCCGGCTGAGGGCCCGTAATTTTTTCGAGCGCCGGAAGCAGCGAGGTGATGACGCCGGCGAGCTCGCCGAGCGCCCCGGTAATAATACTCCGCCAGTGTTGTATGCCGGCTTGACCTTCGGTCAGCACTTGTTCCGTAAACTGATCGAATGCCTGCCGCCAGGCGAGGTAGGGGATATTGCGTTGAAATTGTTCGAATTTACCGGAGATAAAAACACCCCGTTTTTGAGTGACCGGAATATGGACGTCGAAAACCAGGGCCGTTTTTCCGGCGCCGGAATACCCGCCCACCAAGGCGAGTTGCTTGCGGCCCGAGGCCGCTTTTTCAAATGCGGCAAGCAGCCCGGCGCGTTCCGCCGCGCGTCCGTAGAGTTTTTGCGGAATTCTGAAGCGGAACGGCGCGTCGAAACGGGCTATTGCAAAATCTCTGACCTCCTGCCCGGCCGTCCATTGTTGCAGACATTCCTCCACATCCTTGCGCAGGGAGGCCGCGGATTGATACCGGTCTTCGGCATTTTTGGCCAGCAGCTTGAGCACAATGCGGCTCAGCACCGGTGGAATGCGCTCATCGAGGGTATGGAGCGGAGCCGGCGTGCGCGCCAGATGGCTGTGCATCAGTTCAAGCGGCTCGGCGGCATCGAACGGAAGCCTGCCAGCGAACAGTTCGTATAACATCACGCCGAGGGCGTACAGATCGCAGCGGTAGTCTACCACGCGATTCATGCGTCCGGTTTGTTCCGGCGAAAGGTAGGCCAGCTTGCCCGCTATCTGACCGGGCCAGGCCGCGTACTGCGATTTCAGATCGTAGCGGGTGGACAGGCAATAGTCGATCAGGGTGACCCGCTTTGCGACGGGGTCGACGATCAGGTTGTGCGGGTGGATGTTCTTGTGGATAATATTGCGGCGGTGCAGGGTTTCCAACTCACTTGCGGCGGCTATTGCGATCTGCAATGCCGCATCCAGGCCCGGTTTATGCCGGCCGACCCATTCCGCCCAGGCACTGCCTTCCAGGTAAGGTCGGATCAGGACGACGCCCTGCTCGATGTTTTGAAAATGAAGGGGTTGTACCGGACTTCCTTCCCATCCGCGGGTGGTTTCATATTCGTTTCGGAGTAAATCTTCCGACAGGCGAGCAGTCGCGCCCGGCAGCGATACTTTTAAAACGGCCAAACCCTCTCCTTCGGCCTGCCTGCCCAAATATACCCTGGATTTCTCGCTTTCCGAAAGTTGTTCGATAATGTCGTAACCTGCAATTTTCATAAATGACAGCGAATGAGGGAATCTGAAACACAATTGATTCAGGCGGAAGGACGGACATCCGGATTATTGAAACAAGTTTTTAATCCACCGCAAAATCAGGAGCCACAAACGGTCAAGTAAAGGCAAGGCTTTGGGCTGGTCGTCAAAATGGGGATAAATAAAACGATTGAACAAATCCTGCACCATTGGCCGGCGAATAGACGGTTCCAGTTGGGCGATGACCGGGTCGTAATCGGCCCGAACGTCGATTTTGTACGCGCTGACCGAGGGAACCGCATGTTCCGTCCAGGCCGAATGTAGCGTAAAGGCATAATCCAGTTCGGGCGATACGAGGGTGCACACCGGCCCCTGCGAGAGCCTTGCGGCGTCGAACACCCACACCTCGCATTGATAATTATTGCCGCCCGCGTTCGGGTAATTGATCAGCATCATGGCCAGAATGTAACCGTCCATTTGCGGATCAAGCCCCTCGGTTGCGGGCCGTCTCGGCACAAAACGGAGGGACTCCATGATCTGGCCCATGCTGAACTGGTAATGGTCTTCCAGCGCCATGGTGACCGTGTTCTGCCGCGCGAGCACAAAGGGTATGCCCTCTTCCGACAACTTCAATATCTTTTCCTGGGGAATGATCCGGTTGGGATATTGGTAGTACAGGTCGTAAATAAACTTGGTGAGGAGTTGCGGATTCAGGCCGGTGCAGGACCAGTAGATGTGTCTGATCCGCGGCACGACCACGTCGGCCGAGATCAGGTCGCGGAAGGTATGCAGGCCCACCGTCCAGGTGTGCGCGCCCACGTGCGCCGGATCGTCGGTATTACCTTCCACTTCGAGGTAGTGTTGTTCGGCGATTTCGGCTTTCGCGGCATCGATGATCACCTTTCCGATGCGGCCAATGTCCATGGCGCCGGAAGCGATAAGGCTTACCACCTCTGGGTCTACCGGTTTCGTGCCGTCGGGCGCGAGCGTGTCGAAGCGGCGCACCCATTCGGCCAGGCAGGATGCGCTGTTGTGGGCCAGGTGCAGGGTGATCAAACCGCCGGGATTGGCATAATCGGCGGTAAAGTGGATCGCTTCGAGCGGGATGGAGGGGTTCAGTTTCCGGCAGTGCACGGTATCCTTCCCGCTGATCAGGTCGCCGCGTTTTACGAGGTACACGTCCAGATAGGGCAGCTGTGCCGCGGTCAGTTGCCGGCGCAGCCAGTCGTCGAGTTTTGGGCTGGAAAACGGCACGTTGAACAGGAGGTCGAGCGTGAATTTGAACGTCGCATCGGCGAGTATCACGTAGTCCTCGGTGATCGTGGTTTGGTGCATGCACTGCCGGATAGCCAGCGGCTGGCCCTGTTCATCCAGCACCCTCCATTTATCGAGCGGGCCGTTGCCGCCTGTCCAACGCAGCAGGTAGACTTCAGGCAGATCGGCGGCGGCGCTTTTCTGGCGTTGATAATGGCGGAAAATACCGCCGATCCAGTTCAGCGCATGGTGTTCCAGATCCTCCGTTTTTTCTTCGAGGCGGCGTTCAACCTCACCGAGGATTGCATCATGGCCGATCAGGCGTTGGCGTTCGAGGGAACCCACTACGTCGTCGAATACCTTTTCGAGTTCTTTTACATCCGCTTCAAAAAGGACTTTCAGCGATTCGTTTTGCAGCAGCAGCTGCATGTCTTTGGTGAAATTGACAAAGAAAAATTCCTTTGTGCGGGGGTCGAAGGTAGGGTGGGCCGAGGCCTGCACTACTGCAAAGGGGAAAAGCCAGGATGGGGTGGAGGCAGTCCATTGGTCGTTGGCGCCGATGGCCGTTTTCACCTGCAAACTCAGTGGGTCGAATTCCCAGGGCCGCCCGGCGTCGTAACAGGCTGCCAGGCGGGGGCCGGGGTCGCCGTCGAACCGGAAAGGCACGACCGCCGTGTTGAGCAGATTGCGGCTGCCCAGATCGAGGGCCAGGCGCGTGATGCCCATATTGTAGAAGTGGTACAGCGTACCATAGCCATTGGGATTGCCATGTTTGGTGGCCACGTCGGCCCAGTAGTCGGGCGGTCGCATCAGGCCGGTTTTCACGTGCGCTTTGCCTTGTCCCAGATCGATGCGGAAGAAATACCCGTCTCCGTTCATCACCGGGCTGCCGCTTTCCTGGTTGCCCGGCGGATAGGGCAAGCCGCCGGAATTGACTGTGCCCGCGGGCGAAGTAATGTACACGTGGCCATACCAATCGGCGGGAATGGCGCCGGTTTTTACCTGCAGGTCGACGGAAATTTCCTTACGGCTGGCAGCAATCAGGGGGCGGTTGACAGTAGGATTGATGTCCGGCATGTTTTCAAGTATGTTTTTGCAAAGTTGGGTAAATTTTGCAAAAATTTTGTTACGCCGGGAAAAAGCAGACTTGTTCTACACCGCCTCCCCTGCAAACACCGCCCCCAGATACTCGCGGTTCATGCGCGCGATATTTTCCACAGAAATTTCTTTCGGGCATTCGGCTTCGCAGGCCGTCACATTGGAGCATTTGCCGAAACCTTCCCGGTCCATTTGCGCCACCATGTTCATCACGCGGCGCTTGCGTTCCACTTCGCCTTGCGGCAGCAGGGCCAGGTGGCTCACCTTGGCCGAGGTGAACAGCATGGCCGAGGCGTTCGGGCAGGCGGCCACGCAGGCGCCGCAACCGATGCAGGCCGCGGCATCGAAGGCGCGGGAAGCCTGATCTTTTTCGATGGGAATGGCGTTGGCGTCCTGTGCCTGGCCGGTGTTGACGCTGACATAGCCGCCGGCCTGAATGATGCGGTCGAAGGCCGAGCGGTCCACCACCAGGTCGCGGATCACCGGGAAAGCCCGGGCGCGGAACGGTTCGATCACAATGGTGTCGCCGTCGTTGTAGTGTCGCATGTGCACCTGGCAGGTGGTGGTGCCTTTCATGGGCCCGTGCGCCCGCCCGTCGATCACCAGTGAGCAGGTGCCGCAGATGCCTTCGCGACAGTCGTGCTCGAAGGCCACGGGTTCTTGGCGTTGGGCCACGAGTTGTTCGTTCAATACGTCGAGCATTTCCAGGAAGGACATGTGCTCGTTCACGTTATCGAGTTGGTAGGTGACAAATTTGCCTTTGTATTTGCCGCCCTGGCGCCATATTTTAAGCGTCAAATTCATGGAGTGATGAGTGATTGAGTGATTGAGTGATAACTTAGCAGGGTCATTTATTTGACCG
>CALEYM010000833.1 GCA_937926185.1 uncultured Bacteroidota bacterium
CTTCCTCCTCGCCGATTTCCGTGATATTCCGGCCTTGTTTCTCCAGATTCAGTTTAAATATCTCCCGCGCGGATGGGTCGTAATCCAGACCGCTCAGCGCATGTTGCATGGCCTGGATGTATTCGAGCGTTTTGTAGTTGTCCTGCAAAATAGCGCTGGAATCGCCGGATAAATCATTGATACTCATAATGCCAATGGCACTAACGAGTACCAACATCCCAAACAGGAGTACAAGGCCGAGCGTGAGTTTAGTTTTTAAGTTCATAACGGTAGACGGTGGACGGTAGACGGTAGACGGTTGACGGTCCACCGTCTACCGTCTAGCTTAGGATAATGATGTCAACATCCCGGTCGGTGAGCGTTTTCAGCAAGCGGTTGACAACGCCGGTGCTCCGGAAAATTTGCCAGAGGCTAAGGTGCGGTTTGCCAATGCACACCGTGGTGATTTCGCGTTCGGCGACCTCCTGTAAAATGCCCTCCGCCACGGAAGTATGTTCGATCCGGATCACTTCCGCCCCGGATTCGATGGCCGATTGCAGGTTATTCAGCAGGTGCCGTTGCAGTGCCAAAGGGATTTTATCGGGGTTCTCCGCCGGCGTTTGCACATATAGCACCCACCAACGGGCATTGTAATAAGTAGCCAGGCGGGCAGTTTTGCGGATGACGTGCCGCGCAGTACCGGCATTACTGCTGATGCAGGCGAGCATACGTTCGTGGCGGGCAGCCGCGGCGCCGGGGATTTCAAATTCCACTTTGCGGCCGATCTGGGCCGCCACTTCGCGCAGCGCCAGTTCGCGTAGTTGCAGGATATTTTCCGGCTGAAAAAATTGCCGCAGGGCGATTTCCACTTTATCCGGCGCGTAAATTTTGCCTTCACGTAACCGGGCGACCAGTTCCTCGGCGCCGAGGTCGATATTCACCACTTCGTCGGCTTCCCGCAGGACGCTGTCCGGAATACGTTCGCGCACCTCGATGCCGGTAATGTCGCGCACTTCGTCGTTCAGGCTTTCCAGGTGCTGGATATTCACCGCCGAGACGACGTTAATCCCGGCTTCCAGCAACTCGCGCACATCCTGCCAGCGTTTTTCGTTTTTGCTGCCGTCTACGTTCGAATGCGCCAGCTCGTCCACAATCACTACTTCCGGGCGCAGATTGATGATGGCCTGCAAGTCCATTTCCTCCAGCTCTTTTCCTTTGTAGAAAATTTTGCGTCGCGGCACCACCGGCAGGCCGGCCATCAAAGCCTCTGTTTCAGGCCGGCCATGCGTTTCGATATACCCGATCTGGACGTTCACCCCGTTGCGCAACAAAGCGTGCGCCTCCTGCAGCATACGGTACGACTTGCCCACCCCGGCCGCCATGCCGATGTACAGTTTGAATTTTCCCCGCCGGCTGCGGCGGATCAATTCGAGAAACCGTTGTACGCTTTGTTCTTTTTCCATGATCAGCAGGTTGGCGGGGGCGTTATCGGCTTAGAGGGGTTGTGCAAAAAGTCGATACGCCGGAATTAGTTGATAACTTGGCCAAATATTATTCGATTCCCGTGCAGACTTTCCAGGTTTTTAAAACCTGGAAAGTCTAAAACCGCGACGCAATCAAAACAATATTTTGCTCAATAATTAACGCATCTTGATGCACGGACTTTTGGCACAACCCCTCTGGGCCAGGTCTGCACCCTAAAACCACACGGCCAGGGCCGTGGTCAGCACGGCGTTGCTGTTCGTGGCATCCCCGTTTTCTTTTACAAAAATGTCGTCCTTGCTGTTGAATATCTTACCTTCTATGCGCCAAACGGCGTTTTTGTGAATTTGTACGTCGAGGTTTGCCGAAATGCCCAGGGTTTTAAATCCGTTTTCCGTGCCCGTGGAGAGGATCACGCCGTTTTCATCGGCATAGTATTCCACCCGGCCGGCCAGCGCAAGGCGGTCGTTTACGGTGTAACGGCCGATCACTACGGGGCTGTACCACATATTCGGATTTTCTCCTTCGCGCGGGTTTTCTTCCCATCCTGTGTCGATGCCGGCGATCAGGCCAAACTGGTCGTTGAATTGAAAAATCCCGTACAGGTTGTGAAAGGAGCGAATCAAGCGGGAATCATCAGGCCTGTCAGTACCCAGGAAACCGCTGCTGTTGAGCGTTATCCGTTCATTGGGTTTGAAAGTGACCTGCCAGCCGCCCGACAGCAGGGAGTTGCCCTCCACGCGCCGGATACGTTGCCAGCCGTTGAGGGCCAGCGCGCTGAAAAACCATTTACCATCGGGTGTAGCGTACGACAGTTTGGCGCCGGCCTCGTAATAGGGGGAGTTTTCAGCCATCAGGCCGCGCGTGAGCGTCCAGCAGTCTTTGCCCACGGCGCTTTCAAAACCGATGTGCGAGCTGAATATGCCGCCATCAACCCACAATTCGTGGTTTTTGGAGATTTTGACCCCGGCATTGGCTTCAAATATGTTTCTCAGGGTATTCGGCTCAACCGATAGATTGCTGTTGGGATAGGTGCCTGCCATCAGGGCGAGGTTGCCGCGCATCCGTTTCGTTTGCACGGCTGCTTTCAGAAAGGCAATGTTGATGTTAAATTCGTTGTGCCGGTCGTGCGAATAGATAAAACCGGGGCGGTAGCCGTCCTCGGGTTGGTTGAAATCGTAGCCGTAATATGGCTCGGCGTAGCCGCTAAAGGTAAAACTCAGCGCGGAACTGTCCGTTTGCGAAAAGGTAATGTTGGAAAAGCAGGTAAAAAAGATCAGGGTACAAGCAAGCAGTTTCATAAAAAATTGAATTTCAGTTAAAAAGAGGTCGAAATATCCGAATTTTCAGGAATTTAATATGGCGCCGGCGAAGAGGTGTCATCAGCCGAAGCATGAGGCTGGTGACATCTCGGAGCAACTCTGCGGCCCGGTTTGGTTGGAGATGTCACTGCTTCCCGCCTCGCGGGATCGCGATGACACCTCCAACCGGGCCAAATCAGGTGCCGTATTTTTTGTTTTTCAGCTTGTCCAGGGCAAGGTTCAGTTTCAGAACATGGACCCGCGATTTACCGAAAATGCCCAGCCATGGCCCTTCCGTGTTGGAGTGCACCAGGGTTTCCACGGCGCCGGCATCCAAACCCCTCACGTGTGCCACCCGGGCCACCTGTATATAAGCGGCTTCGGGCGAGATATGCGGGTCGAGGCCGCTGCCGGAAGCCGTCACCAGGTCGGCGGGAATCTGATCGCGGCGCACCACCGGGTTATGGACGAGAAAGGTGTCGATACGGGCTTGCACCGCGGCTAAGTAATCCGGGTTGCTTGTGCCCTTGTTCGACCCGCCCGAGCCGGCGGCATTGTACGACACCGCCGAGGGGCGCGACCAAAAGTAACGGTCCTCGTCGAAAACCTGGCCTATGTTGGCATAATAGTAGCCGTTGCCGTGTTCGATGCGTTCGCCCAGGCCGTGATAGGGCAACAGTTGCGCCGCCCCCCACACCAGCAAGGTGTATAATCCTGAAAATACCACGAGAGTAACCAGGGTGAGGCGGAGGGCAGGTATGATATGTTGTTTCATTATTTTATGATTTACGATTTGCTCAACGTTTACGAAACTTTTAAAAGTTTCGTAAACGTTTACCCCAATGACGCCCAATGACGATTAAAACGCCCACCCCACAATCAGATCAATCAGTTTGATGCCGAAAAATGGCGCCACCACTCCGCCCAGCCCGTACACCAGCAAATTGCGCCGCAACAGGGCGCTCGCGCCGATAGGCCGGTAACGCACGCCGCGCAGGGCCAGGGGGATCAGCAGCGGAATAATGATCGCGTTGAAGATCACAGCCGACAGGATGGCGCTTTCCGGACTTTTCAGCCCCATGATATTCAGGGCATTCAAACCCGGAATAGCCGCGGCGAACAAGGCCGGCACGATGGCGAAATACTTGGCCACGTCGTTGGCAATGCTGAAAGTGGTGAGCGTGCCGCGGGTCATCAGCAACTGTTTGCCGATTTCCACGACTTCAATCAATTTGGTCGGGTCATTGTCGAGGTCCACCATATTGCCGGCTTCTTTGGCGGCGGCGGTGCCCGAATTCATAGCCACGCCCACGTCGGCCTGGGCCAGGGCGGGCGCGTCGTTGGTGCCGTCGCCCATCATAGCCACGAGTTTGCCGCTGGCCTGTTCGGCGCGGATGTAAGCGAGTTTGTCCTCCGGTTTGGCTTCGGCGATAAAGTCGTCGACGCCGGCCTGATTGGCGATAAACCGGGCGGTCAGCGGGTTGTCGCCGGTGACCATCACCGTTTTCACGCCCATTTTGCGCAAGCGGTCGAAACGTTCGCGGATGCCGGGTTTGATAATGTCCTGCAATTCGATCACGCCGATCACTTTTTCATTTTCCGACACCACCAGCGGCGTGCCGCCGTTCGCGGCGATTCCCTGTACCTTTTCGGCGGTGTCGTCGGGCATCCCGTTTCCGGCTTTTGCCACCATATCGCGAATAGCGTCGAAAGCGCCTTTTCGCAGTCGCAGGCCGCTGGGCAGGTCAACGCCGCTGCTGCGGGTTTCGGCAGTGAACCGGATAAATTTCATCTGTTCCTTTTCAGCCAGCATGAATTGCAACTGGTTGGAAGAGAAACTTTTATCGGAAGTGCCCAGTTCCACAATGGACTTTCCTTCCGGCGTGTCGTCGGACAGCGAGCTCAGGGTGCATTGGCGCGTGAAATAAGCCGCTTCCACGCCTTTAGCCGGGAAGAAGTTGGTGGCCTTGCGATTGCCGATGGTGATGGTGCCGGTTTTGTCGAGCAGCAGGGTATCCACGTCGCCTGCCGTTTCCACGGCCTTTCCCGATTTGGAGATCACGTTGGCGCGCAGCGCGCGATCCATGCCGGCAATGCCAATGGCCGATAACAAGCCGCCGATGGTGGTTGGGATCAGGCAAACAAAGAGCGAGATCAGGGCCGCGATGGTCAATGGCGCCTGGGCGTACCGGGCAAAGGGCGGCAGAGTGATGCACACGATCAGGAATACCAGCGTAAAACCGGCCAGCAGGATATTCAGCGCAATCTCGTTGGGCGTTTTCTGCCGGCTGGCGCCTTCCACGAGGGCGATCATTTTGTCGAGAAAACTTTCGCCCGGCAAGGTGGTGACCACCACTACTATCCGGTCGCTGAGCACTTTAGTGCCGCCCGTGACGCTCGATTTGTCGCCGCCGGCCTCCCGGATCACCGGCGCGCTTTCACCGGTAATGGCGCTCTCGTCGATTGTGGCGATGCCTTCGATGATCTCGCCGTCGGCGGGGATCAGGTCGCCGGCCTCGCACACGAAACGGTCGCCTTTGTGTAAGTCGTTCGACGAACGGACGGCAATGCTGCCGTCGTCGAGCAACATTTTGGCCGGCGTCTCTTCCCGTGTTTTGCGCAGGCTCGCCGCCTGGGCTTTGCCGCGCGCTTCGGCCAGAGCCTCGGCGAAATTGGCAAACAACAGGGTAAATAACAGCCACAAAAAGATGGTAAAATTATACCAGAACGCACCCTGGGATTGTTCCCCGGCCAGTATCCAGATACAAACAAACAGCATCACTGCCGTGCCGATCTCCACGGTAAACATGACCGGGTTTTTTATCATCCGCCGCGGATCAAGTTTCAGAAAGGACTCCCGTATGGCTTCCCAAACAAGTTCCGGTGCGAAAAGGGGAGTCGAACGTTGACGCTTCATATTTTTTTATATTTATGCGGGTCTGTAAATCTTGATAAACCCTTGCATTATTATAGTTCATTTTAGAATCCGATCGAAAAATGCTCTGCCAAAGGTCCCAAGGCAAGTGCCGGGAAGAACGCCAGGGCGGCGATGATGAAAATGACGGTTATAATCAACACGCCGAAAGTGGTCGTATCAGCCCGCAGGGTGCCGGCGCTTTCCGGGATCGTTTTTTTGGCAGCCAGCAGGCCGGCAATAGCGACCGGTCCGACAATCGGCAGATAGCGCGACAACAGCAGGACAATACCGGTCGATACGTTCCAGAACGGGTTGTTGTCGCCCAGCCCTTCGAACCCCGAACCGTTGTTGGCCGAAGCCGAGGTGAATTCGTACAACATTTCCGAAAAACCGTGATAACCCGGGTTGTTCAGCCAGTTTGCCGCTATAGGATTTCCTGTTGCTGACAACCAGGCGGCAATAGCGGTACCCACCAGGATCAGGAAGGGGTGCAACAAGGCCACCAGCATGGCGATTTTCATCTCCCGCGCTTCCACCTTTTTACCAAGCAATTCCGGCGTCCGGCCAACCATGAGCCCGCCGATAAAAGCCGATAGAATGATGAAGATGTAAAAATTGAGGAAACCCACGCCGACGCCGCCGTACAGGGAGTTGATCATCATGTCGAGCAGCTGCATGGCTCCGCCGAGCGGGGTAAAACTGTCGTGCATGGCGTTCACCGAGCCGTTGGAGGTGGCGGTGGTGGAAATGCTCCACAAGGCCGACAAACCGGCGCCCAGCCGTAATTCTTTTCCCTCCATACTGCCCTGCGTTTGGGAAATACCCATTCGGTCGATGTTGGGATTGCTCTGAAACTCCGACCAAACGGTAGTAGCCAGGATCAGTACAAAGCCGACGGTCATGGCCCCGAAGATCACCCGGGATAAACGCCGGTTTTTCAAATAATACCCGAGTGCGAATACAAAGGCGATCGGGATCAGGATGATGAGGATATTTTCGATGGCATTGGTCAGGACAGTGGGATTCTCCAGCGGGTGCGACGAGTTCACGCCGAAATAACCGCCGCCGTTGGTGCCGGCCTGTTTGATGGCGATCATGCCGGCAGCCGGGCCGCGGCTCACCTGAACGGTATCGCCCTGGAGGGTCACCATGGTGTCTTTTCCTTCAAGAAGGTTCATCGGCGTGCCTTCCGCTATCAGAAACAAGGCCGCGATGAAAGAGACG
>CALEYM010000834.1 GCA_937926185.1 uncultured Bacteroidota bacterium
TCTCCCATTTGTTTTTGCAGCGCTTTGCTTCGTCTCTTGCCATCTTTCTCCATCTAAACCGACCGATGTCGCCACGGCGCAACAGGACTCCCTGAAAGCCGACTCCCTGCCGGTGCGCCGTCCCTTGTTCACGTACGTCGTCCCGCGTGAAATCCGCGTAAAAGAATATTTCCGGTTCATCGACAGCCTTGTCAGCCGCTATGACAGTCTGACGCCCTACCCCCTGACCGAACACCTGCTGGCGCGCGCCAATCCCCGGATCATCGACACCCTGGCAGACACGGACTATTACCGGCGCATGGAACGCGGCGAATTCGTATACGATCAAAAAAAATTACCGGTATTGCACGCCGGCGATACCCTGCTGATACCCGATTCCCTGCAAGCACAGGAACTCCTTGACCGCATGGCCAAAACCTGGATCGATCTGAATATCCCCGAATTCACCCTGCGGGTGGTGGAGGGGGAAGATACCATCCATTGCATGACGGTGCGAGTGGGCCAAAACAAAAAACGGTACCAGGAAGTCCTGGGCCGCATGGAAGACCTGCGCACCCGGCCCGGTGTGGGTAAAATCGTCCGTATCAACCGGGAACCCTCGCTCTTCATCGACCCCCACACCGGCAAGAAATACAAAGACACCAAGCGCGATGACGGCAGGCGAACGCTGATGCCCATGATCCCCTGGCTGGAAACGGAGATTAACGGCATCCGTATGGGTCAGATGATACACCCCACCACCAATCCCGAAACGCTCGGCAGGGCCTATTCCAACGGCTGTATCGGCTGCACCGAAGGCGAAGCATGGCGCCTGTATTATTACGCGCCCGTGGGCACCAAAGTGGTCATTCGATACGATCTGCTGCTGATCAGCCCGAGGGGAGATACCGCGGTATTGCGGGATATTTACGGGTGGGGGAAGTAAGCAGTGGGGAGTAGGCAAGATGAAAAACGGAACATATATCATAAAAGCTTCCGGCGAAAAGGCCGAATTCGACTCCCAAAAACTATTGCGCTCGCTGCGCCGGGCCGGAGCAGGACGTGAACGCGCCGACGCGATCGCCCGGGCGGTCGCGCGGGAGATCCGGGACGGGATGAGCACCAAAGAAATCTACCAGATGGCGCACCGGATGTTGCGCAAGGATCGCCACTCTGCCGCGGCCCGCTATTCGCTGAAACAAGCCCTGCTTGCCCTGGGGCCGTCCGGGTTCCCCTTCGAACAGTTTATCGCCAAATTGCTGGAAGCCGATGGTTACACCGTCGAAACCGGCCTCCTGCGCGATGGCCGGTGCGTGACCCACGAAATGGATATTTTGGCCCGGGATAATGGCCGGGTACTGTTCGGCGAATGTAAATATCACCAGCGACAGAGCCTGATCAGCGACGTAAAGGTGCCATTGTACATTCACTCGCGTTTCCGCGACCTCCAGGCCGGTTTTTTCAACGCCCCGGAATGGAAGGATTTAACCATTGAAGGCTGGATTTTTACCAACACCCGCTTCACCGACGACGCCCTGAAATATGGCCGCTGCGCCGGCATGCATCTCATCAGTTGGGATACTCCTTTCGACTATGGCCTGCGCGACTGGGTAGACCGCACCGGCCTGCATCCGCTCAGTTGCCTGACAACGCTTACCCGCCGGGAAAAAGAAATGTTGCTGGAAAACAAAATTGTCCTCACCAGAGAGCTGCTCGCCAATCCGGCCATACTCGATATTCTTCGCCTGGCGCCCACCCGCAAACGCGGCGTGCTGGAGGAGGCGGAACAATTATGTTTGCCGCCAGCGGAAAATTCGGACTGACTAAATCTGGTGGTTAAATTCATAAATCTTCCTTGGCTACTCAAAATATATCGCCCACATCCCCCGCAAATCGCCGGGGCTGAATCCCACCGCCCGGTCTTCGGGATACTGTTTTTTAATTTCCCGGTACGTCTCTTCTGAAACCGTTTCTCCCAACTTGCCGTGGCAGGCCACACATTGCGGCTGAAGCAAGATGGGTTTGGCAAACAGTATTTTTCCCGGCGCCAGTACCGCGACGGTATCCGCCGTTTTCAAATCCACACCTTGCGTTTTCATCGCGGCAAAACCATTAAAAAGCGCCTGCTCCCGTTCATCGGGCGCATTGGCCGGGTTGCGGTTTTGTTCGGCCACCCGGCGGATGCGCACGCGGTGTTTTGCCGACAGGGAGTCGGTGAGCGGATCGGCATTGGCATGGCAAAATTGAATGGCGTTTGCGACGCCGCCCTGTTCCAGCGCCTGCATCAGTTTTTGGCTCAGGGCTTCGAAACTGGCTTTGGCGATAAGCCGGCCTTCGGCGCGAATGCTGTCGAGATTTTGGGGGGTGGCCGTTTGGCTGCCGGAGGGTTGGCCGCCGCTGCAGGCAAGGTAAAGGACGCCTGAGAGTACGGCAATAACGAGTATTTTATGCATGATTACTTTTTTATCCGCTAATGTGTAAAGGTAATAAGAGGAAAGGAATTCTTATACCGCACTACATTTGCCGGATCAAGATGCGTGTTGCTTCGATAAAACGTTTGATCAGATTACCGGCCTGTCTGATCTGTCTGTTTGCGCCATTTCAACCGGTCGCCCAAAACGGCCCCTATTCCTTCATCCACTACGGCACCGAACAGGGCCTGTCCAACGACCATATCAGCTGGATTGCACGCGACCGGCCCGGATTCGTGTGGGTTGGCACGATCAGCGGCCTGAACCGCTTTGACGGGCGCCGGTTCCGGGTATTCAAACATGATCCGGAATCCCCCAACAGCCTGCCCGGCGATTACATTTCCGGACTTGAATCCGGGCCTGACGGTTTTTTATGGGTATCCACGAATCAGGGTTTATGCCGCCTCGACCCCGAACGCCTGCGTTTCGAACCGGTGCCGTTGCCCGGCGACCGGGATTCGGCGGCAACAGATCATCTGGTGGGCCCGGTGGCTTTCGATTCAAAAGGGCGTGCCTGGGTAAACGGGCAGAAAGCCCTGTATTGCATCGACCTGAAAGCGGGCAAAACGCTGAAGTTCCGTCCTGCAATAGCCCCTTACGGGCCTTACCCGGTGTACGTCGATCATTATGACAATATCTGGCTGATGGCAAACAGCCGTGTCTATCGTTACGATCCGCTTGCGCAACACACCGTTCCATATCCCGACAGCATCACGAGGGTGAATGTCATGCATTTAGCCGAAGATTCGAAACACAATGTCTGGGTCACCACCTGGGATAAAGGGCTGTACCGCTACAACCGCGCAACCGACGGTCTGGAACAACATGTAAGCGGGGTGGTACTGGGCCTCAACCGGCAAATCCTGCCGGATGCGACGCCTTCCGGGCGGCCTTTTTTCTGGGTAGGCGGCGGGCTAAGCGGTTTGTTCCTGTATTTCCCCGACGACCATTTCAGGCAGGAAATGCCCTACGACTACCGCGACCCCTTCTCACACAACGGCTTTTACACTACCTGCCTTTTTAAAGACGAGCGCAGCGGCGACGTATGGATCGGCACGGAAATCGGCCTGGAACATTATTCTCCGACCGCCATCCGGTTCGGGCGGGCCATTATTCCCGTCGAGCCCGACTTCGGGCCCTTCAACCTGGTTTCCGGCGCTGTACAAGATAAAACCGACCCTACCGGCCAACGGTATTTTATCGGCGTTTGGGCCAACAATTTCTTCGCCTGGGACCGCCGGACCAACCGCTTCAAACGCTACAGAACCGGCCGCGAGCTGCCCGTGATGAGTCAGGAGGTGTTTTATATCATGCAGGACCGCGACGGGTATTTGTGGCTGACTCTGACCGGCGCCATTGCCCGCTTCGATCCGCGCACCGGAAAAACGGATCATCTGAAACCGCGTTTCCGGCAACCCAAACGGGCCAACAAGATATTGTCGGCGGTGCAGGATCGCAACGGTGGGATATGGTTTGGCGCCAATGCCGACGGATTATTCCGGTTTAACCCGCTGACCCGGCAGGCGGAACGGGCGCCCTTGCCCGACGAGGTGACTTTTCAACCCTCCGGCGACTTGTTCGTACACTCCCTGGCCGCCGATTCATCGGGACACATTTGGATGGCCACGAATAAAGGCTTAACCCGCTACAACCCCTTTACCAATACAGCCCGGCGCATCCACATTCCGGGAAAACCGGATGATTATGATTGTACCGGCGTCACGGTGAGCCGGAGCGGAAATATCTGGTGTACCGCCGCTAACTGGCTGATCGAGCTGGATACAAACGGTCAGGCGCTGCAAATCTTTCGCCCTGAACAGGGTATCCTCGGGACGCGGGCCGTGTTTATCGTGGAAGACCATTTGGGTAATATCTGGTTCAACAGCGATTATCTGTTGCATTGCCTGGACACCCGGGACAAAACTTTTAGTCACTATGGTCTGGCCGACGGCTTGTTCAGCAACGCCCCGACGGACGGACTGAGCATTTTGCCAAGCGGCGAAATCATTGTCGGTTTCCAAAACGCTTTCAATTATTTCAATCCCGCCTCGTTGCGCCGCAATGCCACGCCGCCGCCCGTGGTCATTACCGCCATCAAAGTATTGAACCGCGAACACCCGCCGGGCGAGCCGCTGCTGCTCCGGCCCGGTGAAACCATGCTGACTGTCGAGTTTGCTGCCCTGAACTTCAGCCAGCCGGAACGCAACCGCTATGCCTACAAACTGGAAGGTTTCGACTCCGACTGGAACTACACCGACCGGCCCGTCGCCATTTATACCAACCTCGGCGGCGGGCGTCACCTGCTTCGCCTGAAAGCCTGTAATAACGACGGCGTATGGAACGAAACCGGCGCCACCCTGGAGTTCCGGGTTATTCCCCCCTTTTATGAACGCTGGTACTTCTACCTGGGGCTTATCCTGCTCGGCGCAGCCGTCACCTACATAATAGCCCGCTACCGCTTTCTGCAACGCCGCCGGCTCGACGTTTTCCGGCAACGCCTGGCCCGCGACCTGCACGATGAAATGGGCAGCACCCTGAGCAGTATCCGCTTTTTCAGCGATTTCGCCCAAACCCAGGTGGCAGGCGCCAAACCCGAAGCCCTGCCCGTGCTGCAGCGCATCAGCCAAAGCGCCACTACTTTGTCCGAAAGTATGCAGGACATCATCTGGGCCATGAAAAACCGCCAGGATCACCTGGAGGACGTGGCCAGCCGCATGACCGAATTCGGGCTGCGCCTGCTGGAAGCGCGCGGTATACGGTTCAAAACCCGCATCGACGAACATTTCCCCGTCAAACGTTTAGCGCCCGAACAGCGCCGGAACCTGTACCTGATCTTTAAAGAGGCCGTAAACAATGCCGCCAAGTACGCCCAATGCAGTGAAGTGGAACTGGTTTTTGGCGCTGCCAACGGCATCCTGACGCTGGAAATCAACGACAATGGCCAGGGTTTCGACCCCGGATCGAAAGAAGCCGGCAACGGCCTGTACAATATGCGCCAGCGCGCCGCCGAAATCGGCGGCAAACTGGAGATCATTTCTGCGCCGGGAAAAGGAACGCGGGTGACGTTCAGGGTTAAAGTTCATTGAGTGATTGAGTGATTGAGTGATTGAGTGATTGAGCGCCTACGGCGTCGCAACGCCAATCAACAGTATGATACGACGCCGTAGGCGGCGTATGAAATAATCACTCAATCACTCAATCACTCAATGAACAAATCACCCTTTTATGCTATTGGATACCCGCCCTTACTTTCGCATTTTTGCTCCCGATGGAAAAAGACATTCGCGTCATCGTATTTGAAGACAACCGCGATCTGCGGGAAGGCATGATGTTTTTGCTGCAAGCCACGCCCGGCCTCGAACTGGCCGGCGCATTCGGCGATTGCCGCGACCTGCAAACGCAAATCACTGAATTGCAACCCGATGTAGTGCTTATGGACATCGACATGCCCGGCCTCACCGGCATCGAAGCGACACCGGTCGTGAAGGCCATCTGCCCAAGTACCCAGGTGGTCATGCTGACCGTTTTTGAAGACGAGGAAAAGATTTTTCAGGCCATCCGCAACGGCGCGGGCGGTTATCTGCTTAAACGCACGCCCCCCGGCGAGATCATCCAGGCCATCTTCGACGTACACCAGGGCGGCTCGCCCATGACGGCCAGCGTGGCGCGTAAAGTGTTGCAGTTTTTCCAGACACCGCCCAAAGAAATTGCCAACGATTACCAGCTCTCCGCCCGCGAACTCGATATTCTGAAGGGTTTGGTCAAGGGTTATTCCTACAAACTCATAGCCGACGAACTGTTTATCAGCATCGACACCGTCCGGTCGCATATCCGGCATATTTACGACAAATTGCAAGTCAACTCCAAAACCGAGGCCGTCCTGAAAGCCCTTCGGGAAAAACTGGTGCCGGAATAGGCGGGACAACGTCCGCCCCTTATTTTTCACACAAATATGCGATTTTATTCACCAGCACTGCAACCGACCTTTGCAGTGCCAAAATCAGGTTATAAACACCGGAAACGGAATGAAAACTAAACCGGCAGTGCCCCCCTGCAGCCTTTGTTACACCCGGCCGTCTTTCGGCGGCCTTCGAAAATGATCTGCCATGATACAAAAACGCCCGTCCTGCTTTTTTTTAATCTTCAGTACCCTGCTCTTCCTGACGCTGCTTGGCGCCACTTCCTGTGAAAAAAAGCAGGATGATAAAGCCTGGCAATATTTTGGGGAAGCCAGCGCGGAACAAGCGGAGAAGACAGCGGCAGCAAGGCCCTGAAACCCTGCTGTTTTCAGCGCACTAACGTCACATTCCCCGACAACCGCCTCTCTACTCCCTCCCCATATAATTCCGTTACCATCTCCAGTACCCATACAAACACCCCCGGCGGCAGTTCTTTGCCGCGAAAACGGCCATCCCAGCCAATTTCCTGATCTTCAGTAGCAAACAACTGATTT
>CALEYM010000835.1 GCA_937926185.1 uncultured Bacteroidota bacterium
GGTTTAGAGGGTTTAGAAGGTTTAGAGGGGGGCTAAATCCTTAGTCTAAACTCTAAACTCTCTAAACCCTTCTAAACCCTTCTAAACCCTTCTAAACCCTCTAACCCCTCCTAAACCCTCATCATATCCCGCCTTTTCCAAGTTCTTTCAGGCTCTCCGGAACGGGAGGGATAATTTGGGTTTCCAGCACGCCGGGCAATGGCGCCAGCGGTTTGGCCCAGGGGGCGCTGCGCCAGGCTTCTGCCTGCCGGCGCACCGTGGTATTGGGGGAGGCCGGATTGGAACCGGGCAATGGCGCGCTACCGCTGGGGCGAACGCGGCCAGGTTCTTCTTTCAGGCGTTCAGTCGAATTCGGCGCCGGGCTGACCGGGATTTCCGGTTGGACCGATTTCTGTTCCTGTCGGCTGGTTTGACGCGTGGGGGCGGCGCTTATTTTGGGTTGTGCAGCCGGCGTTTCCACGCTTTGCGGAGTTGCGATTGTTGTGGTCTCCTGAAGTTCCGGCGTTGTGGCAGTGGCGGCAGGCGTTTCGGCGGCAGGCGGCATTTCAGCAGCTTGATCGGGGCGCGAGAGCACCCAATAGAGACCCAATAACAGGACGACGGCGAGCCCGCTCACCAATATCAACGCCCGGGTGCTCCAGCCGCTGCGCGGCGGTTTCAAACGGACCCGCACTTCATCCCATACCCGCGGGGAGGGGGCATCCCATCCCGAGGGCGCTGGCGTTTCCGGCAGGTCTTCAAATGTTTTGCGGAATAACTCGTCGAGGGAATTAAACTCTTTCGGATCAGTCATTTTTTGTTTTCCCGGCACAGACCGGATTTATTTTCGATTTTCAGGTAATAAAAGATTTGTCCAGAATCCGCTTCAGATATTCCCGCGCTTTGAACAACTGGCTTTTGCTGGTGCCGATGGAGATGCCGAGTTGTTCGGCAATTTCTTCATGGCTGAAACCATCTATCGCATACAGATTGAACACGGCGCGGTATCCTGGCGGCAATTTTTGTAGGTATTTCAGGAGTGTTTCGGCATCGAGGTTTGAGGCAAAGTCTTCGTCGGTGCGAAAGCGGTTTTCGAAGGGGGTAAAATCGGAAGTGTCGCGCAAAAAGTCCCGCTGGCGCCTTAAATGGCTGAGTGCTGTATTCACCATGATCCGTCGTATCCAGCCGCCCAGCGCCCCTTCGCCCCGAAACTGCGTCATATCCCGGTATACCCGTATGAATCCTTCCTGCAACATATCCTCGGCCTCGGCCCGGTCGCGCGCAAAACGCAGCAACACCCGGAACATCGGCACACTGTATTGCTGGTACAGGGCAGCCTGATGTTTCGGATTGCCTTGCAGCACTCCGCTTACCAATTCCTGGTCGGTCAATTGTTGCATGAGGTTGTACGGTAATGGTTTGGCAGCCAATTCAACAAATTGGTTGCCTGGTGAAATGTTTTTTTTCCGAATAACGAATTTTTCTGCAAATTAAGGCAGAATCAGGAGAATCAGCTCGCTTTTACACCCGGTTAACGGCCTTAATCCTTTTTCGGTTTAAACTGCAAGCGGGCTCAAAACTCAAAACTGTTTAATCCTCTTCCAGTTTAACGCGCAAACGGGCCGTATAAGTACCGTTTTCCTGTTCCAAATCCAGTTCGTAGCGATCCGGGTAAATGAGGTCGAGCTGGCGTTGCACATTTTTCAGCCCAATGCCTTCTGAACCGGCAGGGCGGTCGCCAGGTTCCACAGTATTCTGAACCATAAAATCCAACACGTTGTTTTTCAGGTTTAAAGATACGGAAATATTGGCGTCGCCCGTGGTGCTGTTGGCGCCGTGTTTAAAGCTGTTTTCCACGAATGGCAACAACAGCAGCGGCGCGATAGAGCCGCCGGGCTGCTCGATGTTTTCTTCAAATTGTACGCTGAGCCGGTTGTTGTAGCGCAATTTTTCAAGTTCGATATAATCCTGAATAATTTTCGATTCGTCGGCCACCGGGATACGCGGCGAACGACATTCGTACAGGACGAAACGCATTATCTTGGACAACATCATGATGGCGTCGGCGGTGCGGTCCGATTTTTTGCGCGCCAGCACATACAGGTTGTTCAGCGTGTTGAACAGGAAATGCGGGTTGGTTTGCGCGCGCAGGAAATTCAGTTCCGATTGCAGTTTTTCCCGCAGCAGTTGCTGTTCGAATTCGAGGCTTTTATAGTGCACCCGGATCATTTTGATGGTCGTAGCGGCCGCAACGGTGATAAACAGGTCGAAGGCCGTGAGGTAGAATCCGGGCAGGAAAAAGAAGGGAATATTGCGTTCCGGTTCGAAAATGGGAAAAAAGATAAACGCCGTGACGGTTCGGTAGAGCAGGGAGGCCACGATGAAGGCCAGCAGCGTCAGTCCGACTAATTTGTACACTTTGTCGCGGTCGAGATAAAGTGGGATAATGTAATAAAAAACGAAATAGGTCAACAGTATTTTGACCGGCAAAACGAAAGTTTCGCCGAGAAATGCCAGGCTTAGTTCCACCCGGTTGAAGATGCTGCCCAACCAGGAGTTCAGAAACAGATAAACCAGCCAAAAACTGATATGATAGGCTATTCGGGTCCAGTTCAGGCGTTCCATGTGATGCGTTTAAAATCCGGTGTAGTGTTCAGGGTGTACAGTGCCCGGTCGCGTAAGCGTATTTCTTTTACCGGGATTTCCGCGCCGTCCACGCTGCAATGGCGTACGAAGGCAGGGAAGCCGACGAGATAAACTTTTACATTTTGGTATGGCGGCGTCCAGTCGCCTTCCCGTTGTTGTTCCAGCGAAAAATGACCGTTTTCGCCCATTGTTGTCCAGGTTTTGAGGCTGAAACCACCGTCGAGGTAATCGTACCCTTCCCCGGCGTCTTCATACAAAATACTGCTTTCCCGGCCGTTTTTGTAATACACGTACAAAGTCAGTTCGTCCACGGGGCGTTCGCCGGTCCATTGCCGCACAGGGTAAGTAGCCAGTACGGCGCCTTCCCGAACGAAAAAGGGAATTTGATCGGGCATCACGTTCACAAACAGTTCGCCGTTGGCGGGCTGGCCGGTCCAGAAGTAGAACCAGTTGCCTTTAGGCAAATTTACCAGTTGGCGCTGTACTTTGGGTTGCACCACCGGGCTGACGAACAAATGCTCGCCAAAGAGAAAATCACGTTCGTTGTCCCACATTTTCGGGTCTTCAGGGTCGGCGAAAGCGGCATGGCGCAACACCGGCAGACCGGTGCTTGCGTTTTGCCATAACGCGGTGTACAGGCAAGGTAGGAGGGCGTAGCGCAGTTCGATGGCTTTTTTCGCCAAAGGCGTCCATTTCTCCCCGAAAGACCAGGGTTCCTGGTCTGAAGTGTGGAGAGCCGGATCGGCCAGTTGGGCTTCGTCGGTCACCGCGGTGTCGCCCGCGGCATGTTGTCCCATGCTATGCACCCGCATGAGGGGGTGAAAAACGGCGAGTTGCAACCAGCGGGTAAACAACTCGCCGTCGGTTTTTCCGGCAAACCCGCCGATGTCCGTGCCGCAAAAAGAAAAGCCGGAAATGCTGAGGCGCTGGCATTGCACGTTGGCGATTTGCAGGTGTTCCCAATCGGAATAATTATCGCCCGTCCAGATGGCTGCATAACGCTGGCCGCCACTGTAGGTAGCACGGGTGAGCAAAAAAGGCCGCTTATCGGGCCGCAGGCGACGGAGCCCTTCCCAGGATGCGCGGTTCATTTGCTGGCCATATACGTTATGGGCTTTTCGATGGCCGCACAACTGACCTTCGTCATGATGCAGGACATGATCGGGCAGGGTTTTGTGATTGACGTGAAATACGGCCGGTTCATTCATGTCGTTCCAAAACCCGCTGATGCGGATGTTTTGGTAAAGGTCGGCATACAGATCACCCCACCATTGGCGCACCCCGGGATGGGTAAAATCAGGGAATGCGCAAAAGCCCGGCCAGACGGGGCCTTTGGCTATATCTCCGTCTGCCGTTCGCAGGAACATGCTTTTAGCCAGTCCCTCGCTATACACAAAGTATTCGGGGTCTTCCTTGATACCCGGATCGATCATGACCACGGTCTGGAATCCCAGTTTTTCCAGTTCAGATACCAGTTTTTCCGGGTTGGGAAAATGTTCCGTATTCCAGGTAAAACATCGGTACCCGTCCATATAATCGATGTCGAGGTAAATGGCGTCGCAAGGGATTTCGAGTGCGCGGAAGGTTTCGGCAATTTCGATCACCCGGCTGTGCGGATAATAACTCCAGCGGCATTGGTGGTAACCCAGCGCCCACAGCGGCGGCAGTTCGGGCATGCCGGTGAGGCGGGCGTAGGCGCAGGCTACGTCGGGCAAAGTGGGGCCGAACAGAAAGTAATAGTTCATTTCGCCACCATCGGCCCAAAAAGAAACGGCGCCCTCGTCCTGACTGTCGAAGTCAAAATGGGTGCGAAAGGTATTGTCGAAAAAAATGCCGTAGGCTACGTCCTGGTGCAGGGAATAATAAAATGGAATAGCCCGGTAAAGCGGGTCGGTTTCGCGACCAAAGCCGAAGGCGTCGGTGCACCAGTTTTCAAATATTTTGCCGTGCAGGTTCGGGCTGCAGGTTTTATCGCCCAGCCCGTAAAACACCTCTTTGCGGTGGCATTTTTTGCTCATTTTCAGCTCGCACCAACCTTTCAAAATAGTGCGTTTGGCCGAATAGCCGGCTTCATCCTCGCAGATGATCCGGTCGTCCAGATCATAGAATCGAACCCGGAGGCCTGATTTGGCTACTACTACCTGCAAGGGGTCGCATACCAGCACGTATTCGTTGGCGCTTTCGGTGAGCGTGGCCGTCACTTTTTGCGGACTGAACGCGGGCGGCAAAGCGTATGAATGATCGGGCTGGAAAAGCCCGTCGGGGCTGTAGCGTAGCCGGACGACGCCAGGCATCACGACCTGAATGCGCAGGGTAACGCCGTTGCGGCATAAAAATTCATAAGCGTCGTCGCGCCAGCGGACGCCGATGGCTTCGTCGGGCGTTACGATTTCATAAACGTCGTCGTATCGGGTGCTGATATCGGCTTCACTGAAGGCTATTTCCGCGGGAGGAGACGGTTCAAGCGGGGCTTCCGGTTCCTGGCCGGCGGGTTCGTTTTTTTCCATGACGGCAAAATTCGGTTACTCCTGACGGATGCCGCCAAATTTCGTACCTAAAAATTGCCTTACTACTCAGAAAAACCAGGAAGCGGTAAAATTGAACAGACCGTTGGTCGTCAAGCCGGATGACTTTCCTGAAATTGCTTCCTGAAAGTTGACCGACGCATTATCCAGTTTTACATCCTGGTCGATGGCGCCGAACCGTCCGGAAGGCAGCGGTTTATGGAAAAACAGGCCTAGTTCCAGATGCCGGACAGGTTTGAACCCCACGCCAATGCTCCAGCGGGTATCCCATTCGCGGAATTGTGCGCTGACTTCGCTGTTCAATTTTTTACCGGCATCGCCGTCCAGAACGGTGTATACTTTATTGTTGTTGAGCGTTCGGTTGCCGGTTTCCACATAAAGGTTATTGCCGATGGCAACCCCGCCGAAGACGCGCAGTTTTGAAAACGGTTGCCAGAAACCTAAAACCGGCATTTCGATGCGATGAAGCCGGCCAATGGGAACATACACCTGGGAGGGCTCTGTTGAGCTTTGGGTGGAACCATTCTGCGGCTGGAAGTTGTTGTTGTCCGCGGCCACCCGGAGATCGCCGGTTAAATCCACGTAGGACATGGCCGTAAGGGCGACTACTGGGCGTTCTTCGGCGCCTAGCTGACGGAACTGGTACCCTACGCCGGAACGCAGGCCCCAGTTTTTCAGCGGTTGCCATTCGGCGCTCAGGCCCGCGCCTGCGCCGGCATAAGCGCCTTTGGCATCGGACATGACGCCGGCATTTGCGCCAAAAGTCCAGGCCGGTTTTTTATTGTCGCGCATCGGGTCAATGGGTTTTGGCGGCATGACGAACGGTGCAGCGGAAGCGGTATCTGCGGCGGCGGAAGGCGCTGAAACATCTGAAATTACATTTTTGCCCGGCACTGTGGCAGGTTCC
The DNA here is from genome assembly GCA_937926185.1 of uncultured Bacteroidota bacterium. GTDB lineage: Bacteria > Bacteroidota > Bacteroidia > Chitinophagales > Saprospiraceae > M3007. The sequence continues at coordinate 6,058 of CALEYM010000835.1, forward strand.
CCGTTAAGGAGTATTTCACCGGGCCCGTCAGGTTCCTGGATGGCAATCTGTTGGGCTTTGTTTTCGGACGCCGGATTTAATATTTCAGCAAGCTCGTATGCGCTTCCGGCGCGCACCGGTTCAGATGTCGAAATCACCTCGGTTTGTTGCCGAGGATTCTGTGTTGTATTCAAGACGCCCGTTTCCCGTGCTGTTTCGTCGTTGAAATGCGGCGAACCGGTTTGATAGGTCGAACTGGAAAGGGGGCGTTTCGTTTTTTCCGAAATGCTTCCCGGGTGTTGGCTGCTTATTATTTCATGGCGTGCACCGGTTGTGGCGGTACGGTTATTTTCTTCCGGAACATTAGCGATTTGTTTATCCTGTACGGAGACCTTCGGGGTGACAACAGGCGTCCTGTCGACTACCGTTGACGGGGCCCCGGCGCCTCGTTCGAACATTAGCCAGCCCAGCGCGCCGGCCGCGGGAACGAGCAGGGCGAAAATCCATATCAGCGCTACCGGGCGGCGGCGGCGTTCTTCCGGCATTTCCTGGTCGAGGGCCTTACGCATGGCGCGCCATCCCTGGCTGGCCAGTTTTTTATCCGATTTGTATAAATTGCGATCCATTTTTCCTTTTCTTTTCTGCCTCTGGCGAAATTTGGTTTTCAGAATATATTAATTAACAATAAGTTAAGCAAATTTTTCCCGTCGGACGACCTCCCTTTCCAGGGCTTCCAGCATGTCGCGCAGTTTTTGCCGGGCGGTCGACAGGTGCCATTTCGATGTCCCTTCGCTGATGCTCAGGTTATCGGCTATTTCTGCGTGGGAGTATCCTTCAATGGCATATAGCCGGAACACTTCCTGTGAAACCGGGGGGAGGGCGCTTACGGCTTTCAGGATTTCTTCTTCGTAAAACACGTCATGTCCGCGTTCAGGTACCACTTCATCCCGTTCTTCCAGCACTAAAAAATGCAGATAGCGCGCGTTGTCGCGGTAATAATCC